>NZ_JBVVAK010000068.1:0-44679 GCF_055792825.1 Microvirga sp. GN3 | reverse complement strand
TTCCAACTCTCCTCTTTGTGACTAAGGCCCCTTTCCTGTTTGGATGGGCGAAGCCCGTCCCCGTGGCGTTCGCGCGTCTGGGCCATCCGCGCCGCGACATGGCGATTGTCGCCATGGCCGGGCCACTGGCGAATGTATTGCTGGCTGTTGCGTCCGCCGGTCTCCTGCGGATTGTCTGGGTGCTGCCGGGGGCGATCGTACCCTGGGTGGTTCAGGCACTCTATCAGTCGATCCTGCTGAATCTGGTCTTGGCGATCTTCAACATGTTTCCCTTGCCGCCCCTGGACGGGGGCCGCGTCGTCTTGAGCGTTCTGCCCAACGTCCTGGCAAGGCCATTTGCGAAGCTGGAGCGGTTCGGTTTCCTGGTTCTGCTCGGGATCATCTTTCTTCTGCCGATGCTTGGCAGATCGTTAGGGATCGACTTGAACATTTTCCGATGGTTTGTCGCGATGCCGCTGGCATGGCTACTACCACTTTTCCGGGCAATCGCTGGAGCACCGCCGTAACGGCTGACGATGCAAGGAATCTCCACCCTGTCGTTCGCAGCGAGCGATGAGATGTCAATCGGCGCAGAAATCTTGGCCTCCGCCCGAGCAGACGCAAACACCTAACCCTTCGGAGTAAATGGCCACATTGAAGGGATCATCATCAGTGCGCTTGTGACCCTCTCTCAGAGCAAAGAATGTCCTACACGCAGGAGGTCGTGCCTCGTCGGTGACGAGGGCCCAATCCGAAGCCGAATGACAGACTAACCATTGAGATTGCCGCTGCGCTAACGCGAAGCAACCCGACTTTTCGGCATTGCCAGTTTCAGACGGATTGGTCGAGATGGCGTTCGGTGCATAAGCCGGGCGATGCGGTCTTTCTTGCGCGCCCATTCGTCAACGCGATGTTTCTTGCTCCAATCTCTGTTGGCTCTTCCAGCCTCCTGGAACCTGCTGAGGCTGATCCGCTCTCTCACATAGGGACGAGGAGCTGTGGATGCCGTGACCGTACGCATTGCCGGGCGCTTGCGCTTAATGTCTTTACCTCGGTCTTGATCTCGCGTGCGGATCGCCGGCTGTGGGAGCGTTCCAACTTGAGTTCCTAGTTGAGCTCCCACTGCAGCAAGATGCTGGCGAGCTCGTCGGCAGTACTCGATGCTCAGCGCGCTCATCGTGTCTGAACTGTGTCCGGCGCGGTACTTCATCAGCGCGCGACACAGGTCACCGTCGGCGAGCCGCCAGGCTTTGGCCAGATATCCCACCCCATAGCGAAGATTGGTTCTCGGCTCGGCCAAGTCGGCAGAGGTTCCTTGAAACCCCAGCAGTGCGGCGGTCTTGGGTCTCACCTGCATGAGCCCGATCTCGCCGATGCTGCCAACGGCAGTCGGATCGTACCGGCTCTCAATCCGCACCACCGCATCGACAAGGACCGGCGGCACCCCGTTGGCTGCGGCCTCCTCGGCGATGGCAGGCAAGTACGTGGAGCGATCTTTGAGAGCCCGGGGAGGAGAAGCAATCTCCAGAATGGCGGATGTGGCGATCGGCTCAAGATCAGGCGGCAGCGGAAGCGACGCAAGCTGCCAATCCACATCGATGTCGAGCACATCAAAGTCAGGCTCAGCCGATCCTGAACTTGGAACAAGCACGAGGAGCACTGTCGCGCAGGCAACAAGACGCACACTGAACATGGCCAAGATCCCTTGAGGGCGGCGCTCGACTCAGCTTTTCGCAAATGTGTTGATGGACGGTTTATGCCGACTGTTTCCGAAACGCGGCGGATGCGGCTGATCAGCAGAGGTTCAGACTGCTTTCATGATTCAGCAGTAATACTACGGGATGTCCACCCCAATCTTAACAATAAAGCCATTCCAAGGCTGGTGAGGAGCAGGACACATCTTAGAAGTGGCTGGGAAATATGCTGAAGAGGACTGAAGATATACCTATAACCCTAGACAGGGAGCTGGACACTTTCGAGCGGCTGATCGCGCAAGCTCAAGAACCACTGCCATCGCACGAGTTCACCTTCACCGAAAGCTTCGCAGACCTGATCGAGGAAAGCCTGACGCGGGGATGGATCTATTCAGCCTCCCTGCAGGAACTGCTTGCCGCCATGGATCCGCGGCTTGCTGGTCTTTCCATCGACGGCTTGGCACAGGTCTTCGACTTCGAGGAGGTGCAGGTCTGGGCCAATTCCACCCGATCCATGCCAACGCGGTCGCACGGTGCCGTTGCCATACGCAATGCCGCCTTTCTACTCATCCAGCTCAAAGCGATGGGCTTCCGGGTCGACGATGCGCCGCTCAGCTCCCGGATGAGGCCGTTGCTGGCCAGCAAGAAGGTCCTGGTCGGCCGCGAGTTCTATGTCTTCTGGCAGCAGGAGCTCGAAGCCAAGCGCGAGGCCTTCGTTCTCTACAGCGCGCCTTCTCCGCAGACCGTGACCATCCAAGAGGTGACCTTGCCGCTGGGACACACCATGCGGATCATCTCCGTCGGGAAATGCCCAATCGGCATCGAGGTCACGCCGCCTGGATCGACTGAGATCAGCCCAGACTAGCGTTGTCCGACCCGTCTGGGTTCAATCGGGGGCCGCCGGAGTCGCACAGTCTGGACCGAAGTGGAGATGGTCGTGGGGCGAGCCTGCTCTTTCTGGTCATCAGGGTTCTGAAGAGAGGTCAATCCCTGTGAATCTCGTGGAGAACGGGGACAAGAACGAGAATTGTCACCAGCGATTGCTCGCAAAGGCTCAGAACTCGTTCTTGACTCTGTGAACCAAAACCTAAGCAGGTCCAGGGGCGCAGGAGCGCAGTGATGCGCCGTCACTTTCTCGGTCGGCCGGGGATGATCCTGGACCTCCGCGGCCGTCCAATGACGAAAGGAGAAGGCCATGAACCCGTCGTCACAGTGGACGCTGTTCCTCGCCCGACCCGGAAGACATCGGCAGCACGTCATCCGGGATCCGCGAGGCGAGCCCCGGCTTATCCCTGGCGAAGATGATGGCACCCGGATCAACGATCGTCTCGCCCGGTACCTTGTCGCGAGCCTGAATGCGGGTCTCCATCCGGACGACCCGAACCCGGATGAGGGCTGGTTCCTGGACAGCCCGGGCGACGAGCAGGAACCGGCGCTTCTCATTTGCGATCCGGATTTTGAAGTCAGGCTCGAGATCCTCGAGACCGATAACCGCGAAGAGGATCAGGGGCTGGGCCGCAGAATTACAGCGCTCACCAATACCTATTTCCTTCAGGAGGAGAGTTCACATTCAAGCGTGTCCTCTTCCAGCCCTCGGACAGAAAGGGAGCAATCCAAGTCCAAACTCTGAGTGCTTTGGGGCCAATCGCGCTGGCGTGCGATCAGCCAAGTCGCTCTGCTCAATTCCGGCACCACGGACTGTGTATCAGGCTTCTCGCCGATGATCAGCCGCCGGTGATTTAAGGGTCTTAGGCTGATCTTTGCGTCCACGCCTGGGTGACTAACACGCTCTAAGATCAAACGATTGAGCCCTTGCTCGCCTGACATCGTGCTTCGATTTCAGCGTCAACCATGGCAATGGCGGTGCGGACATCTTGGCGAAAGGCTTCTTTCAATCGCTCAGGCTCTCTGTCCCACCCACGTGCTTCGTCTTGGACTGCGCTTCCGAGCTTGATCCCGTGAAAGGGATTGCAAACCTAGAGAACTCACCGTATTCTATATTTAGTAGTCTCTATGATCCAGAGGCCCGATATGTTGCGGCATGTCACGGATGAAGAGATTGAGCAGCGCGTGAAGGTTCTGCGACGGGAACTCGGTCTTCAGAACCAGAGCCGCCCCAACCTGAGGAACGTGATCGAAAAGCTCACCGCCCGCTTTCGGCACTTCAGTTACCAGCAGATCCCTGACGCCGAAATGCCCGATGCCGAGGCGCAATGGGAGGCCCGAAAGGGCGTCCTGCGGATGCGTGACAGTGTCGTCGGTGCCATGCAGAGGGGTGAGCCACGAGCGCGAATGGCCATCGCCAATGAGATTGGGCACTTCGCCATGCGGCACTCGGGTGTTCGCACCAGGAGCACGACCCAACCGACCGCTGGAAGATCGTTGTTAGAAGCCAAGAAAGAGGAGAGTGAGGCTAGACGTTTCGCTGCGATGTTCCTGGCTCCTAACTATCTCCTCAGGTCGACCGATACGGTTGAGGATATTGTCGACCGTTTTGGACTGAGCTTTGAGGCAGCAATGATCCGCAAGGGCGAGTTCGATGCGTTTCAGCGACGCGCCTCCGGTCAACGGCGCGAGCTACCATCTGTCGTGGTCGATTACCTGAAGGACGCTCAGAGACGGGGCGCGAAGCTGCGGACAGACTTGAATTAGGGATCTCTGACGTTGGCGAATGAACTGGTGCGGAGTACCGGATCCAGCTGGCGGTGCGGTGTAGGAACGCCGATGGCTGTGTTGCACGGATGAGATTGTGCACGCAGTGAATGCACTCGCAGCCCGACCTCAAGCGAGGCGGACAGACTTCGGGCGTCCAAGCTCAAGCATGCGGTTGAGGACATGAACCGCAATCGCGATCTCGGTGATGCGACGTCGGTCTGTCCGCGAGCGCAGCGCTTCACCGATCACTCGTTTGAAGCGGCTTATAGATGCCTCCATAAGTGACCGACGCGTGTACCCGGATCTCCTCTGCCAGCCCACACGTCCATGCTCCGCGATGCCGTGCAGATGCCGGTCGCGCTGGGTCGGAGCGCTCTCTGCCGTATCACTCGGCACGGCAGTCGCTCGTGGTGGAACGATCACGTCCGCATCAGGATGACGCTTGGTGATGGCGCCGTAGATACCAGCCTGATCATAGGCTCCATCGCCGATGAACGAGGCAAGTGGGCCGGGGATCTGATCGAGCAAGGGCCCAACTTGTGAGTCATCATCGACCTCATTGGAAGTCAGCTCTGATGCCAGGATCTGTCCGGTCTCAGCATCGACACCGATGTGCAGCTTGCGCCAGGATCGGCGTCTCCGCGTCCCATGCTTCTCGATCAGCCACTCGCCGGGTCCGCACAGACGCAGGCCTGTGCTGTCGACCAGCAGGTGAACAGGTCCTCCGGAGTTTGAACATGGCCTTGGCACCTCCAAGGTTTCGGCACGCCGGCTCAGAGTCGAGTGATCCGGCACCGCCAGATCGAGACTCAGGAGTTGGAGGATCGAGCCAATCAGGCCTTCGGTCTGACGCAGCGCCAGCCGGAACACCGCCCGCAGGGTCAGCGCTGTCCTGATGGCCAGAGCGGAATAGTGCGGCTGACCGCCTCGTGTCGTGCGGGGCTCGGCCCGCCAGGCGGCAATCGCCTCGTCAGAGAACCAGACGGTGAGACTTCCCCGCTGGCGCAGGGCGGCATCGTATTCGGACCAGTTCGTCACCCGGTGCCGCTGTCTCGGAATGCGGTGCCGGCGAGCAGCATTGGTCTTGAACGGCACGGTAGAGATCCGAGATCAGGAGGGCACAGCCTTCCTATGACATCCAGATCAAGGCACCAACCCGCCCATTCGTGCAACAAGGCGATTCCGAGCCTCCGGCAAGACTGCTTTCGACGGCCAGCCGACCGCCACGGCAAGATCCACTATGTTGCCTGCCGGTGACAGACATCGGCGCCGGAATCGGCCATAGAGCGCGGGCCGAGCATCACCCTTGATCGCCGCCACGTATGCCCCGTTTCAGAACCAGCCGCATTCATCGAAAGTGTTGATCATGCCGCCGACCGAAGTCGCAGCACCCGTCTTTGCGCCCGTCACTCCGACGTTTACCCAAGCCGCTGTCCGGTTTGCCGTCTCCTTTGCGGCCCTAATCGGCCTCAGCCTCCTGCTGGCTGCGCTCTGAGGGTAGATCCTTCGGCATCTGTGCCCACTCCGATACAGCCAAAGTGCCGATCATCAGGCCTTTTTGTCCCTGTCGGTGAAGGAATGCCGCGCGGCGATCAGGGTGGAAGTTGAGCGGCAATCAGAATGAGAGGTGACGGTGCGATCCGTACGGATCGCACCGTCTGGCAGTCGTGGCCGACCGGCTAAGGATTGGATGTCTTCACGCCAATGAGGAATCCGCCCTTTGCCCGGCCGCCATATCACCGACTGCCAGATGAGGCTGTACATGAAGTTTCGCCAAACCAACACCGCCCCGATCGCCGCTGCCAAAGCCGGCTTCAGCCCCTCCACCGCCTCCCGCATTGACAAGGACCCGCGGCTGCCCTCCCAGAAGAAGGTTCCACGCGGGCGCCGGCGCCCCGATCCGCTCGCACGCGTCTGGGACAGCGAGATCGTCCCGCTGCTGCAAGCCGCCCCGAGCCTGCGCCCCGTGGCCCTCTTCGAGGAGATCATCCGTCGCCATCCCGAACTCGGCACCGGGATTCGCCGCACTCTGGAGCGCCGCGTCCGATCCTGGCGCGCCCTGCATGGTCCCGAGCAGGAGGTCATCTTCCGCCAGGTGCACGAGCCCGGACGCATGGGCCTGTCCGACTTCACCGACATGGCCGATCTTTCCATCACGGTGGCCGGCCAGCCTCTCGATCACCGGCTCTATCACTTCCGGCTCGCCTATTCCGGCTTCGAGCATGCCCATGTGGTGCTCGGCGGCGAGAGCTATGTCGCGCTCGCCGAGGGTCTGCAGAATGCCCTCTGGGCCTTGGGTGGTGCTCCACGCGAACACCGCAGCGACAGCCTCTCGGCCGCCTTCCGCAATCTCGATCGCGACGCGCGCGAGGACCTGACCCGGCGCTACGATGCCCTGTGCACCCATTACGGCATGGAGCCGAGCCGCAACAATACCGGCATCGCCCACGAGAACGGCGCCATCGAGAGCGTGCACGGCCACCTCAAGAAGGTGATCGAGGATGCCCTGCTGCTGCGCGGCTCACGCGACTTCGCCGATCTTTTGGCTTACCGCCGCTTCGTCGACGAGGTGGTCGGGCGCCGCAATGCTCGTGTGGCCCCGCGCATCGCGGTCGAGCGCGCTGCCCTTCAGGAGTTGCCGGATCGACGCACCGCCGATTACGAGGACGCCATCGTCACGGTAACTTCGACCAGCGGCTTCGTCCTGCGCAAGGTGTTCTACAGCGTGCCCTCGCGCCTGATCGGCCATCGGCTGCGGGTGCGCCTGTTTGATGATCGCCTCGAGGTTTATCTCGGCGGCACACACCAGATGACGCTGCCGCGCGGGCGGGCCCATCCCAACGGCCGGCACGGGCATGTGGTCGAGTACCGGCACGTGATCCACTCGCTGCGGCGCAAGCCCATGGCCCTGATGGGGCTGGTCTACCGCGACCAACTCTTTCCCCGACAAGCCTACGCTCGCGCCTTCGAGGCCATGTGCGCCAAACTGCCCGCCCGGACCGCCTGCCGCACCATGGTCGATCTGCTCGCCCTGGCGCATGAGCGCGCCTGCGAGGCCGAACTCGCCGAGCGCCTCGACGAGGATCTGAAGGCCGGCCGGCTGCCGGATCTCAAGAGCTTGCGCGTGCTCTTCAGGCCGGATGCCGGTGCCGTGCCCGACATCACGGTCTCCTATGCGCCACTCAGCGCCTACGAAGAACTTGCCATGGTTGAGCAGGGAGAGGTCGCATGACGAGCCCCGATGCCATTGATGCCGGTCGCCTGACCCTGGCGCTCAACGACCTGCGGCTGCCCGCCATCAAGACGATCTGGCCGGACTTCGCGGCTCGCGCCGACAAGGAAGGCTGGCCAGCAGCCCGCTTTCTGGCGGCTCTGGCCGAGCACGAGATGGCCGAGCGCGCCAGCCGGCGCATCCAGCGCCATCTCGACGAGGCCCGTCTTCCTCCCGGCAAGACCCTCGACAGCTTCGACTTCTCCGCGGTGCCGATGATCAGCAAGGCGCAGGTGATGGCGCTGGCGGCCGGGGACAGCTGGCTCGAGAAGGGCGCCAATCTGTTGATGTTCGGCCCGCCGGGCGGGGGCAAATCGCATCTGGCGGCTGCGCTGGGCCTGGCCCTGGTGGAGAACGGCTGGCGGGTGCTGTTCACCCGCACCACCGATCTGGTGCAGAAGCTGCAGACGGCACGGCGGGATCTGCAGCTCGAGGCGGCGATTGCCAAACTCGATAAGTACCATCTGCTGATCCTGGATGACCTCGCCTATGTCAGCAAGGATCAGGCGGAAACCAGCGTCATCTTTGAACTCATCGGCGCCCGGTACGAGCGTCGCTCGCTCTTGATCACGGCCAATCAGCCCTTCGGCGAATGGGGAAAGATCTTTCCGGATCAAGCGATGACGCTCGCCGCGGTGGATCGCTTGGTGCACCACGCGACGATCTTCGAGATGAATGTCGAGAGCTATCGCCGCAGAACCGCCATCGAGCGTAAACGCGGGCCGGGACGCCCGCCGACGCGCGCGACAATTAAAACCTCATCCTGATTGACGCTCGCAACGACAATCAAGAAAGCGCTTGCATCTGTGTCGCGGCGCGACAATCATCATTCCCGCCGCGACAGCCAATCACCAGCCTGATCGCCGCGCACTCCCAATCCAGATTGTCGCGCAATAGAAGGAACGGCTGGAGGCCGTGTCTCCCTGGGAGGAAGCTCCTCTGCCCTGCACGAGGCGCTTCCCTTTGCCAAGACGGGCGAGAGGTCATATATCCCGGATATGGACGGAGGTGCGGGGAGGGCAGATCGACGCCACGAGGCGAGGCTTTCCTGCCATTCACCAACCCACCCCGTATCAAAATCATTTTCAGTCCAAAGCCATTGCTCAGATGAAGCGTCAGCAAAAGCCCTTTTCTGTCGAGATCAAGAAATCCCGCACCCAAGGCCAGCATTCTCACCTTCCGCCACGGCGCCTGTTCGCAGTACCGCCGGATCAGACCTCCGCCTTGATCCAGACTGCAGAACCTCCAGCTGACGCCGCACCGGTGATAGCCCCACGCATTCTGCCGAGCATCATCGAACCTGCTTTCAGCAACCCTGAGCCAATCGAGCCTATGCGCCGCAAGCGGACTGCCAGATCGAAGGACGATGAGGGGCAGATCGAACTCGATTTGCATGCAGACGGAATAAGGAATCCTGAAGACCTGCCAGAGACGCCATCGACCCTGGAATCCGGATTGCAGATGGATGGTGCTCCAACGGCGAAAGAGAGCATACCCTCCGTCTCTGACGTCCAGGTTGACGACCTTGGAACCGAAAAGAAGACGGCTCGGATACGCCGGAAGAAGCCTTCCGAGTTCGTTGGGCAGGTCGAGGCATCGGAGCCTGCGTCGCAACCGTCGCCTGCTCCTGAGGAGGCAGATTCGCATCGCCTCTCCGCAATTGTGACATCATCGAAAGCTGTCCCTCCGAGGGTGACGAGACGCCAAGCCGCGGCAGCGCAACTCCCACGCAGCGAGCGCTGGAAGCGCCGCCTCCATCCGGCGACCTGGTGAGATCAGCACGGGCCCAAGCCGAACCCGCACCGCTGTTGGTGCACGTTCGGGTGGGCGTCACTTGATCAACCCAAGTGGCCTGAGGCGGCAGCGGCTCACGCTGCGGTGTTCACGTCTGTCCGCCTGCACCACCGGTGAGCCCTGTCGCATTGATCGCTTGCGTGCAGCGGCGTCCCGTAGGGAAAAGGTCAGCTACGAAAAAGGATATTGGCAACAGCTCCGATCACGGTACGCTTCGCAGTCAAGCGCCAGCAGGGCTGAGGGCCGATCCTTTCGAAATCGAATGCCGTCCGGCAGAAATCCCTGACAAACTGAGCGGCGTCAGAGACCCGTAGCCAAGCCATGTCCCCAACGCAGCCTCTTCATGAGGCATGCTGCATTGCAAAGAGGCGCGATGCCGCCGATATGAGCAGCGGCTGATTTCAACGCGGCACCGCCTTCTTCCTCCCGGCGCTGCCGTATCGGCCGTTCCCTCTGGAAGGTTTTGACTGATCTGTCGGACCTAAACTTCGCCGGGCTTCGCGCCCGGCTTTTTCTTGTCTGCCGATACAGGCGGTTGATGCGTCTTAGAGGCTGGTGAGCAATTATCTTTCGCCTTTTCGCGTGAGACGGCGCAGCAGAATGCGGCTCATGGCAAGATAAAGCAGCATCTCGCCGGTCTCGATCAGGCGTTCGTAGTCCTTCGCCAGCCGCCGGTTGGTGGTGAGCCAGCCGATGGTCCGCTCCACCACCCATCGGCGTGCGAGCACCTGAAAGCCGCTCGGGCGCGTCGGCGGCTCTGCGTCAATCCGCATCCAGGTTCCGCCGCTCCACCAATGCTGCGGGATGGATAATCTCCAGCCCAGGGCTCTGCGCAACCAGTCCTTCAGCCCTCGATAAGCCGTGTCGGCCCACATCAACTCAATGGCCGGAAACAGATGCTGCAGCCCCTCCAACAAGAGCTCGGCTCCGGCGCGGTCATGGATGTCGGCGGGCTGCACCTTGTTCTTCAGCAGATTGCCTTGCGTATCAACAAGAAGATGGCGCTTGCGGCCCTTGATCTTTTTGCCACCATCATAACCACGTGGTCCGCCCATCTCGGTGGTCTTGACTGACTGGCTGGCAATGATCGCTGCTGTCGGCTGAGGATTGCGGCCGATCCTGCAGCGGTAACTCTCGCGCAGAACCTGGGTCACATGCTCCCAGGTGCCATCCTCGCGCCACTGCGCATAGTGATAGAAAACGGTGCACCGCGGCGGATACTCATGCGGCAGCAGCCGCCACTGCGCTCCGGTGCGCAACAGATAGAAGATGGCATCGACGATGCGCCGTAACGGATAGGTCTGCCGCCGTCCCGCTGGATGGCTGCGAGGGACGAGGGGCTCGAGCAGTGCCCATTCGGCATCGTTGAGATCGCTGGCGTAGGAACAGGCATCCATGGCGGGGCTCCCGGATCGTCAAACGACCCATCCGCAGCAGCAGCCAGCTCCAAACATATGGTGAGTCAAAGGCTTAGATCGAGCAATAAAATTGCTCACCAGCCTCTTAGTCATTTAGCGCAGGTCTAAGCGAGGCGGTTTATTAGAAGGTTGGCTTCTTGCGAACAGAATGAGCCGAACTGGTCGGAGGGACCATCGAGGAGGTTCACGACTACTCGGCCGCGAGCGAGGCTTCGAGGGCCTCAACGCGTTGCGATGGTACGCTCCGCCGGATGGACCAGGTCCTGCGCGCGATCAGCAAGGTTTCAGGTGGCCTTTCTCCCCAATCTTGATAGACACACCAGGGCTTACACTACTGGAAGCCCTCCATCGGGGCTGAGTCAAAACTGGGTTTGCCGAAGTAAGGAGCTGATGATGTTGCGCCGTTTTGGAATGGGTCTCTTGGGCGTTGTTGCGGCTGGCCTTCCACTGACACTTTCCGCTCAGGAAGCTCCTCAGCGGATCATCCCAAAGGTCATGGTCATCACCATGTTTGCCGGTGAGGCCAAGCCTTGGCTCGACAGTGAACACTTCTCCAGGAAGGTGGCGGTTCCCGGCCTGTCAAAGAGCTTCCCTGATGTCTCCTGCACGGATGCCGGCCTGTGCCTGATGACCACCAGCATGGGATATGCCAATGCCGCCAGCTCGGTTTCGGCCTTGATCTACAGTGGCCTGTTCGATCTCTCAAAGACCTACTTTCTGATTGCCGGAATTGCAGGTGTCGATCCGGCCGACGGCACCCTGGGCTCGGCTCATTGGGCTCGCTTTGCTATTGACGGTGGTCTCCAGAACGAGGTTGACGCTCGCGACATCCCACAGGACTGGGCTTCCGGCTACGTTGCGATCGGTGCAAGCCGGCCCGGTGAGAAGGTTGAACTCAAGTACGGCACCGAAGTCTACCGGCTGAACGAAGACCTGCTGCAGAAGGCATACAATCTCACTAAGGACGTGGAACTGGCCGATAGCGATGCTGCCAAAGCCTACCGGGCTCGGTACATGGCCGCACCGGCGGATGCGGCGCCGCGTGTAAGCATCTGCGATACCATTTCCATGGACACGTGGTGGCATGGCTCCAAATTCGGCGCGACTATGGAAGCCTGGGCTAAATTGCTCACGAATGGCGAGGCCAACTATTGCACGACCCAGCAAGAGGATAATTCAACTCTGACAGCCCTGCGTCGTGGTGCGGATGCCAACCTCCTCGAATTTGATCGAGTTGCAGTTCTGCGGACTGCATCGAACTTTGACCGGGAAGGATCAGGTCAGACGCCCATCGAATCTCTAACGGCGAAGTCGGGCGGGTATATTCCCTCGGTGACGAATGCCTATCGGGTTGGTGCCAAATTCGCTCACACAATAGTCGCGGATTGGCAAAGCTGGAGTGCAGGGCCTCGCAAGTAATCTCGGCACAGGCGGCGCTAACCGTCGTAGCTTCATAGGTAAGCCATTCTGGTTCTGATCGACGGAAGGCCAAACCTCCCCTAGCGGGGAGTATGGTGAATCATGCACCGCCAACAGTAGGGGCCGGATGGTAGCCTGAACCCAACGTCAATTAACTCGCCCACGACATCACCAAGGTTGTAAGGCTCGATCGGAAGAGCGTGAGGTTTTATGGGGTCCTCATGAAACGCTTGGGGCAACCCCATTCACAGGAATGGCTAACGTGCCGAGATGCTAAAGCAGATGCGTGACTGTTTGCCCACCCGTCCTTATGGCCATCGATACGCGGGGGTGACGGATCTTCGCCCGTTATATTTGCCAGTATCCTATTATCGGACGTCCCGAACAGCTTGCGAACTTCCCCGCTTGCGCCAATCAGACCGTCTTGTCGTTGCGATGACCGGCGGACCGGCCATCGCTGCTGAATGCGGCGATCACGCCTACCAACTTCTGCTCTCAGGCTGAGGGGCTGCTCCTCCCAATCGCTTTGTTGCACGAATGGACGATTTGGTAGCTGAAGCTGGGTGGCTTAGGAGAATTGTGCTCCCCTGATCTCGGACATCTGCCGTGCCCTTCAAAGCCAATGCCGCGCGCCGTCATCATATCCCGAAGCAGCGGTACCGGGTGACGAACTGGTCCGAATATGATGCTGCCCTGCGTCAACGAGGCAGTCTCACAGTCTGGTTCACAGAGGAAGCGATTGCAGCCTGGCAGGCTGAGCCGCGCATGACACGAGGTGGTCAAGCCCACTATTCGGCTTTGGCGATCAGGACAGCGTTGACGCTGCGGGCGGTGTCCCGGTCGGCCCTGCGCCAAACCGAAGAGCTGATCGGCTCGATCCTCCAACTCCTGGGTCTGGATCTGGCGGTGCCCGATCACTCAACCCTGAGCCGGCGAGCCGAAACCCTGGAGGTGCCAAAGCCATGTCCGGGCTCCGCCGGGCCTGTTCACCTGCTGGTCGACAGCACAGGCCTTCAGCTCTGCGGACCCGGCGAGTGGTTGCTTGAGAAGCACGGCACCCGCAGGCGCCGATCCTGGCGCAAGCTGCACATCGGGGTGGATGCCGAGACTGGACAGATCCTCACCTCGGAGCTGACGACCGCCGATGCCGACGATGGCTCGCAGGTGGAGCCCTTGCTCGACCAGATCACAGCTCCACTCGCCTCTTTCACGGGCGATGGAGCCTACGATCAGACCGGGACCTACAGCGCGGTCGCTGAGCGCTATCCTGATGCCCAGGTGATCGTCCCACCGCGATCAACGGCGGTGCCGAGTGACATGGCAGAGAGCGCGCCGACCCAGCGCGACCTGCACCTCCAAAGCATTACTGAGCATGGACGCAGGGGTTGGCAGAAGCGGTCCGGGTATACTCTTCGTGCCTTGGTGGAGGCGTCCGTCAGCCGCCTCAAGCGAGTGATGGGGGACGGCTTACGCTCGCGGACCGACCAATGCCGCAGGACTGAGATGGCCATCGCCGTTCATGCCCTGAACCGTATGCTTGAGCTTGGACGCCCGAAGTCCGTCCGCATCGCTTGAATGGGCGTTCCTGGGCCTTCAACGCGTGCATAATCCGATCCGTGCAACAAAGCCGCAGACCGCCTCTATACCTTTCCCCTGACTTGGCGCGACACCCCTGATCTATTTACGCACCAGCGTCACACCAGGCTCCTTCAATCCGAGAATGCGCTTGGCATTGCTTCGAAACAGCTTTTCCTCATCCACCGCTGAAAGCTCGATCTCACTCAGCAGCTTCAGGGCAGTTGCCGGATCCCAGCACGGGTAATCGGTGCCATACATGACATTGTCGCTACCGTAATATTCGATTGCGAACTTCATACCGGCCGCGTGAGGCGAGACGGTATCAGTATACATACGCTTCAGGTATGTGCTGACCGGCTTCGGTAGGTTGGCCGTTTTGGTGTTCTTGTCCATCCGGCCGGACTGATAGGGGAGAGCGCCACCTGTGTGCGAAAGCACCACCTTGAGGCCCGGATGCCGCTCCATCAGACCGGACAATACGAGGCGCGCTGCAGCGGTGCTTACCTCCACGACCCTGCCTAAACTCAAATGGAGGGCGCCCCCATAGCCTTCCAGCAAATCCGCAAAAACAGCATCAGTCGGATGGAGAAAAATCGGTAGACCAAGTTCGGAGACACGCGCATAGAAGGGCTCGAGCCGCTCATCATCAATCCGTCCGTCGCGGCCGACGCTGCCGGGCAGATTGACGCCCATGAGACCTAAGTCGCTCACCGCATGATCCATGACCTCCAGAGCGACCCCTGTATCGCTGAGCGGGATCGCAGCGCTTGCCCAGACCCGGCCGGGATAGCGCCCTTGCGCTCCCGCCATCTCCTCGTTCCACATCAACGCGAGGTCGCGGCCCTCGTCGATTGGAAGCTCGGAAAAGGCTATGGACAGGGGGCCGATCGAGCAAACGACTGAGACCTCGTGGCCGAGTGCGTCCATGTGCTCGAGCTGGCGATCGAGATCATACCACTCTGCCCAACTCGCAACGGCGCCGCTGCGCTCGCCTGCACCGCGATAGGTGTAGCCGCCGCGATCGTTCGGATCAGCACGAGGAAACCCGTGCCGCTTGTGGAGATGCTCCAGAACCGAACTTGGCCACCAATGAAAATGCGAGTCGATGATCTTCATGGATCTACCCTCCAGAGAGTTTCGCTCTTATGCATCGGGACTGGTTCGCCAGGCGTCCGTTTGTCTTTCGACAAAGGAGAGGGCCTGCGTCAGCGCCACACCGAGCACGATGATGACCACAATGGATACCATCATCCGGGTGGTCTGAAGCATCTGAGCATAGTATGCGATCGAGTAGCCGAGCCCAGCGTTGGCGCCAAAAAGCTCCGCCACCACAACTCCGGTAAGCGCCCGCCCTACTCCAAGTCTCAGGCCCGCAACAATGACCGGCACGGATCCCGGCAACGCGATGCGGAAGAAGACGTCATGCGGCCGGGCTCCGAAGGAGGTCGCCACTCTCTTGAGATCCCGATCCACGTTCTTGATGCCAGACAGAGTATTGGCGTAGATCGGCGTCAAGGCGAACAGGAAGGCGATCGCTACGATTGTCGGTGTCCCATAGCCAAGCCAAGCAATGAACAACGGGTAGAAGGCAACTGTCGGCGCGGAGTATTTAAACCAGATGAAAGGTTCGAGCGCAGCCTCAGCATCCCGGAACCATCCAGCCAGCATCCCGAGGCCAATACCAACGACCACTGCGAGCCCGAGAGCAAGAGCGAAGGAATAGAGGGTTGCGGCGATGTTGATGAAGAGTGAGCCATCGCCGAGTTGGACAAGGAACTCCTCCCAAACCGCAGCAGGGGTCGAGATGAAGAACGGATTGATCGCTCCTGAGGAGACCGCCAGTTGCCAGAGTACGACGATACCGAGTAAGGAAAATGTTCCGAGGAAAAGCGCCTGTCGACGCATGAAGATGTCCATCATCATTCAGGCCTCCAAGTGCGTACGCGTGCCTCAAGAGCCCTGACAGCAGCTGTCAGCGTAAATCCGAAGGCACTAACGACAAGGGCATAGACGAGTAGTCGATCGATCCGCATGGACGACCCATAAGTATTGAGCTGGTGCCCAATACCGGCTTGGGAGACGAACAGTTCACCTACCACGACGCCCAGCACAGCCCGTCCTACGGCAAGTCGCACACCCGTGAGGATCGAAGGTAGCGAACCCGGAATTAGAATTTGTATGAAGATGTCGAATTTGCTTGCCCCGAAGGAACGGGCAGCGCGGACAAGTTTTGAGTCTACTTCGCGCATACCGGCCATAGTGTTGACGACGATCGGAAAGAGCGCCCCGAGGAATACAACCGCCACTTTTGAAGCCATGCCGATACCAAGCCAGATCACAAGGATCGGTAGCAGGACCAGCGTTGGTGCTATGTAAAGCGCCATTAGAGGTGGATCGATCAGGTACCGCGCGGTCTGCGACGTACCGAGTAGAACCCCTAACGGGATGCTGATAGCGAGTGCGATTGCAAAGCCTAGGAACAGCTCAGTTAGGCTGATTCGAGCATGATAGAAAAAGTTGTCATGGAGGACGACGTCAATCGCTGCAAAGAAGACTTGGCTGGGCTGGCTTGTGAACCGGCCATTCACCCAGCCCAATTCTGGCGCAATCTGCCAAAGAATGAAAAACGCAGCAACGGACAGAACACTCACTATGCTGGAGCGCTTCGGATACCATCCTTGCATCACATTGCGCCTACTCGCATTGCGGACGGAAGTCACGGCCGTTACCATCATGCAACCTCTTCCATGAGATGCATGCCGGCCATGTCGGCTGCCAGATGTGCGCGAAGCCTGCGGCGGAACTCGGTAAAGCGAGGGGTGTCTAGAATCTCAGGAGTACGCGGTCGCGGAAGATCCACCTCAATCACCTCCTTGATATGGCCCGGATTACGGCCCATCACGACGATCTTGTCGGAGAGGAAAATCGCCTCATCAATGTCATGGGTCACGAAAAGCGCAGTCTTCTTGTCGTTTTCCCAGATCCGCAGGAGTTCCTCCCCCATGATCTCGCGCGTTTGCGCATCCAGTGCACCGAAGGGCTCGTCCATCAGCAACACTTCAGGATCAACAGCCAAGGCACGTGCGATATTCGCGCGCTGGCGCATTCCGCCGGACAACTGGTGAGGGTAATAGTCAGCAAAGCGGCCAAGCCCAACGAGTCTGATCATGGACATAGCTCGGTCTGTGTAGTTGCCACCGGTCCAACGCTGCATCTCAAGTCCGAAGCGGACATTTCCGAGCACGGTGCGCCACGGCAGAAGCGAAGCATCCTGAAAGACCACGGCGCGGTCGGGCCCGGGCCCCGTCACAACACGTCTGTCGATCGCGATCGAACCTCGTGCGACCTTCACGAGGCCTGCGATGGATAGGAGCAACGTGCTTTTCCCGCATCCGCTGGACCCCACGATGGAAACGAATTCACCATCACGGACGGAAAGGCTGACATCATTCACAGCTGTGAAAAGCTCTTCGCCATTCGGCATTCGATATTCGATTCTCAGGTTTCGGATCTCGATTCCGGCCATGCTCGCTGCTCCTCTGAGCTGCTGATCTCAGCGCATTACATTTCTAGAGTTGGACCCTGCAGCTGGGCTTTCATCCAGCTGCAGGGGGTAGGAGTTTCACCGCAGCTCAACTCACTCGGGCTTCCACTGGTTGTATGTGTTCACATAAGTCGGATCCCAGAAACGGCTCAGCGGCCAAGTTTCCTTATAGGTACCGCTCTGGATGCCCATAGCCCAAAAGGCCTTCATGCCGGCCTCGCTCGGCAGTCGCCCATCCTCGAAGATAGCGCCGATGAAATCATCGTAGCCACGGTCAGCATACTTCTTCTCGTAGCCAACTTTCTGAACGAGAATCTCAACAGCTCGCTCCTTGTTGGCCTTTGTAAACCGCACGCCCTTCACATAGGCGCGAAGAAGCGCCTTGATGGTATTCGGGCTCGCCTGAAGGAAGTCCTGCTTCGCGTAGAATACATGGAAGGGGTAGTCCTCCGCGATTTCTTTCTGACTCATGATCATTCTATATCCCTGATCGGCAGCCAGGAATTTTTCCGGTGTCGCGAAGATATTGACGTCGAGCTGACCGGCGTCCATGGCTGCTAGACGCGCAGCCGAGCCGCCACCTTGAATGATTTTGACATCCTTCTTCGGATCCGTGCCGTGGGTCGTGAGCGCGTAACGCGTAAGGAAGTCGGTGGACGAGCCAAACGTCGTGACCCCGAACCGGGCTCCTTTCGCCTCGGCTAGGGATTTGATCTTTGGCACAGCATACCAGTCAAAGACCGCCATATTGAGGCCGCCGTAGAAGACCTTTACACCTTGCCCCGTCTCCACGCCCACGAGGGCCTCGGAAAGAGCCCCTACACCGACATCCACAGCGCCTGCTACCATTCCGCGCACGAGATCGGTGCCACCTTTGAACGCAACGATCTGGACGTTCAGGCCTTCCTCCTTGAAGAAGCCTTCCGTCTCGGCCAAATAAAGCGGGATGAAGGTCGACGTGGTGACTGGCAGTCCGATCGTGATATCGGCCTTTTCGGGCGCGTTCTGCGCGTAGGAAGCGCCTGCGCCTAAGGTCAGCGCGGCGATGGCTACACCAACTGTCTTGAAGAGACTTAACATTGCTTTCCTCCCTGTTATCATCAGCTCGTTGGCCGTTTCTATTGAATGCTTGTCCGGCGCATCGCTCTTAGGCGCAGGCTCTCGCCGTCTGCCTCCTGGGCAAGCGCTCCGCATAACAAGTTATAGGCGGTCTGCACCGACCCGTCCTTCATCCCCATCAGGGCTTCAAGCGCATCACGCCTGCTGGAATCCTGGCCACTGATCTTTGCAATCTTCCATATCACCAAGTCGCGAATGGAATCCTGATTGCCGGGATCGCCGGGAACGGAGGAGCTATGGCGCTCAACCCACCCTGCTCCGATGCGTACCGAGACTCTCGCCGGCCAGCTCTCCCCTGACAGGCTTTCATCGGGGATCACTGTCACCCGCTCGGCAAACGCGAGTATCTCAGAGCTAAACGCTTGCGTTCTGCTGACATCGCTCAAACGTGCCGGATCGAAAGCCGCTATGCCTAACTGAAGGCCGAGATGAGCGATGGTTGAAAGACGATCCATTGGGTCAAGGGGACGACTGACCACCGGCACTGCCTCGGGAGGCAGCGCTACGCGAACTTCGTTGATCGACCGAGGCGCGGTGCCTGACGCGAGAACCTGGCGGAAGCCTTCAATGGCGTTGATACCCTGACGCGCAGCGACAAAGGGCTTTAGACCCACTGACAGAATGGCATCCGGGCGCAAGGCCCGCCATTCGGCAGCAGCAGCACTCTGAGCGATCAGCCAATCGGACGAGATCAAATTGAGATCGCCCTTGAATCCAGATCTTGCCGCATAAGCTGCTCGGATCCCTTTGAGCGTGGCCTCTCCAATGACGAGCCAACGGGCTGACGGAACTCCCACTGGACGCCCATGACGACCTGAGCTTCCGGCCAGAGCCAAAACGAGTGCCTCTGCCCCCTCTTCCGTAGACAGACCAAGGGCGGCCGAAGCAGTGACTGCCGCAATCACAGGGGCGGCGAGCAATCCAGGCCACGTCCCTGGAAGTGCCGAAACGCCGCCGATGGCTTCGCCTAAGGCTGTGCCAGCCGCATAGCCGCTACAAATCGCGGCGACAAAACGGGACTCATCCTCGGCAAGCGCCAGAGCAACAGGCACAGCAATCGCACCTGGCGTCACGCAGGAGGAAACATGGATGTCGTCCCACTCCGTAAACCTTATGATTGCTGCGGCCGCCGCCGCCGCAGCAAACAGCAGCTTCAATCCGCTATCTTCATAGTAAGCGATCAGCGCCTGCCCCTCCGAGGAGCGGGCTCCCACTGTCAAACACGCCAAGGCATCAGCGGCATGCAGCCCAGCGCGGGCCTGGAGCACTGGGTCCCGCCCATCGATCGCAGTCAGAGGTGCTAGAAGATCGCGTGCGTTCAAGCGGCTACCTCCCTGACCTTATTTGGTGAGTTCAGACCAACAGGCCCGGCAGCGAGCACGGTCGTACGCTCAAGATCGAATGTTGCGCTCAGAATTCCATACGGCATCCTGGGTATGGCATCATGCTCTTTTCCGGCGACCTGCACGAGCGGGAGCGTCCCATGAGGCGCCTCTATTCGCCAATCAACGAGCGTGATGGCTGAGGTCCCGGATCGCTCCGACAGCTGATGGCTGAGCGGAATCGCAGGATCAAAGTCGGACAAGCGGCGCTCAAACGTGTCTTCGACCTTTTTTAGTTGCTCTTGCAAATCAGGATCACGGGAAAAGGTCTTGGTCCTGCGGGTCCACACGCCGTTATAGGCTAACGATAGGCGGATGGCGAAAGTCTCGCCAGGCGCTGCGTGGCTTAGACGGCCCAAGCGAGCATCCCGGCTAAGATCGGGAGCGACAGCGACATAGCACTCCTCAGCGCCGGCTTGCCGGGCCATGCCCTCGAGCTGGCCGAGCATCTCTCCGAGATGCGCAGAGGTAGGATCCACCTCGTTCAACGCTTGGCACGCCAGCGTGTCGGCCCGGCGCACGAGATTGAGCTCCCGCTCATCTGGTTCGCTTCGCACGCCGGCAAAGACATGTGAGCCGTCGAGGAATTCGAAAGCTGCAACGGCCGTCATTTCTTCAGCGAGCCCTGCCGGAAGGCGGTCAAGCTCCAGGACTCCGACCCGACGGCAGCCGTAGGAAGCGAGACGTTCGCCTATAACGCGTCCCGGCTTGGGCGAATGGGCGATCTCGGCCGTGGGATTGACAGAGCGGATCCAGTTGCCGACGCGCTTCGAAAGTGCCGTAGCGAACAGAGGCTGCTGTCCGGGAACCATGAGAAGGAGCGCATCAGCCCAGTATGGGGTAAATCCGGTAAGATAGGTCACCCCCGCTGACCGGACATGGTTCGTGTAGATCAGAAAGGCGTCGAAGCCCGCGCTCCGCACGGCATGCTCCAGTCGGAGCTGACGTATCTGGACGTCCGATACCGAAAGTTCCTGTTCACGCCAAAGCATCAAACCACGTCGCATGCCGCCTCCTTTTCGACAGGGCTGCCGAACAGCTCGCGCTTCGTGCGCGCCAGTACTTCGGGACCATCTTTACCGATGATCAGCGTATCGCCCAGGACGATGTATCCCACCTCCGGGTGGTACGTATTCGGATGCACAATGATCGACATTCCCTCTTCCAAGGACGTCGTGACGTCCTCTAGGATCTGTGGCTTCGTATCGGGGAATAGGCCTACGCCGTGTCCCCTCACCCGCGTGTATTCGCTGGTCACATAGTCGCCGAGGCCGTAGCGTCGAAAGACATCATTCTCCGCGCGGGCCACCTCGGCGGCCGTTACGCCTGGCCTCACGGCTGCGATTCCCGCCTCAAGAGCCTCCTTGAAGATGCCGAAGGCCCGGTATTGTGCTTCGGATGGGTCGCCCACCACCAGAGTTCGGCAGATCTGTGCGTAGTAGCCACCGACGCATGGCGTGAGTTCGGTCGTGACCATGTCGCCCGGCTTGAGCAGCTTGCCTGAAGGCGGCGCCATGCCGCGAACCTCCGGTCCGCCAACACCGATAATCATGAAATTGTCGTCGACACCTTTTGCACGGTAAAACGCCTCGATTTCTGCGATAAGAGCATAGTCTTGGCGCCCCGGCCGAGCTGCGGCTCGGAACACGGCATAACCCTCGTCCGCCATCTGCGCAGCCTTGCGAACCCATTCGAGTTCGTCATCCGCTTTGACCATCAGCAGGCGGTCTATCAGCGCAGTCGCGTCCTCAAACCGCTTCCCGCTGCAAACAAGCCCATATGGAAGGTGACGGGCTGGGCCTGCAGCGATCCGGCTATTGCCTAAGCGACTGATCACCGTGGACACGGCGCCGACGAGATCACGGGCCGCTCTGATATCGACGTCTGGACATTCGACTGAGGCACGTTCGACTTCGATCGGGTTGTCGAGATAGAGCGCTATCTCGCCGTCACGGTGGACCACTGCGATCCCTTCACCCTCGAGAATGCCAAAGTCGACTGCATAGCGCAGATAGTCGTTCTGCCAGGCGTTGCCATATAGAACGAGCGCCTCAACCCCGGCCTCCCTCATCGCCTCGGCCACTCTTCTCTTACGCGTTTCGGCGGTTACCATGACCGTGCTCATGAGTTGGCGGCAATCTTCTCGGGCAGTTCGGTGTAGCCGTAATCGCGATAGGCTGCGCTGGCAGAGACGAGACCCATCGCGATATCCTCCTCTACATCCTGTCTCGCCCGCTTCTTCGGATCGCCATAGCCGCCACCGCCGGCTGTAAGGAAAGTGATGCGATCGCCGGCACGAAAATGAACATCCGTTGCCTTCTGTACCGTCTCACGTGTGCCGTCGGTGCGTTCGATGATGGCAACACTCACCTCACCCGGCTTGCCGCCGTGGAGGCCCCATGGAGGCGTGACGGTGCGATCAAAGTTGATGTTGCCGCGGCATTCACGCAGGCAGCGATAGGTGAGCGCGACTCCAAGTCCACCCCGGTGCTTACCTGCGCCGCCGGAATCTGTCCTTACGGCATGCTGCTCGATAATGAATGGATACTTTATTTCTTGCAGTTCGACAGGTGTATTGCGGACGTCGCCCTGACAGACCGATACGGCCGCTGACTCACCATCCTCTTGCGGGCGTCCGCCCCAGCCTCCGCCAAAGATATTCATCAGTAGAAAACGCGACCCGTCCTCGTAGAAACCAAAGAACGAGCATCCCCCCATATCGCCCTTATGTGCGGCTGGAATGAGCTCCGGCACAGCCGGGGCAAGCGCCTTCAGGATCGTGTCGATCACTGTGGGAAGCGCGATACTCCACTGGCCAAGCGCCGCGGGAGGACGGGCGCTCAGTATAGTTCCATCCGGCAATTGGACGTCGAGCGCACGGAAGCAGCCCTCGTTGACGTCGAGTTCCGGTGAGGTCAGCGCCTTGAATGCGACGCGCGCGGCGGCGATGCCCCCCGAGCGGCCGGAGTTCAGCGGGCTGTTCACCTGCGGGTGCATCTCAGAAAAATCAACTGTCATGGTCGAGCCTGAAATGATCACGCCCACTTTGATTTTTAGCGGAGTGCCTAGATTGCGACCATCGTTGTCGAGGAAACTCTCAGCACTATAGACGCCGTCGGGGATTTGCTCGATCACGCGTCGCACCGACTGGTCCGTGTGCTCCCAAATCGCCCTGACACAGTCCTCGAGCGTTCCGCGTCCATAGCGTGCGACAAGTTCCGAATACCGCTTTGCGCCGATCTGGCACGCGGCCACTTGAGCACGCAGGTCACCTAGGCTTGCTTCAGGATAGCGAATATTGTCGCGGATGATTTGATAGAGTGTGTCGTTAAGCTCGCCGGCCTTGTAAATCTTGAGGGAACGCATCTGCAGCCCTTCGCTGTAGATGTCCGTCGTGGCATTCGAGCCGAACCCCTGCCGACTGCCGCCAATATCGACCCAGTGGGCGCGGTTGGCCGCAAAGCCGATGAGCGCGCCATTATGGAAGCAGGGAGCATAGACAACGACGTTGTTCAGGTGCTGGCCGCAGATGTGGCCGTGGTTCATCACCAGCACATCGCCCTCGGAGAAACCCTCCAAACCGTAGCGCTGAATGCCATCCTCCACGGCCACGCCAAGATCGGCGAGGAAGATCGGCAACCCACCGCGGTTCTGCGAGATCATGCGGCCCTCTGTATCCAAGAGTCCGCAGCAATAATCGCGCACCTCGTAGATCATCATATTGTAGGCGGACTTGCAGAGCGCCTCGGCCATCTCGTCCGCGTAGGCAACAACGGCGTTGCGGACGACTTCGACGGTAATCGGATCGGCGTTCTTTGTGGTCATCATTGTTTCCTTCAGGAATGCTTTGCAATCGTGATCACGAGGTGGCCGAACTCGCTCACCACAACTTCATCGTCCGGATGGATGAGGATTGTGGAGTTGGGCTCCTCAATCACGGCCGGTCCACGGATGGTGGTTCCGGCAGCGAGCGATGGGCGCCAATAAATGGCGGTCTTCAGCGGCCTGGACGGATCGTCGAAAACGACATCACGTGTGCCTAACTCCGCCTCGCCCTCGGGAGCCCAGGGGCATGAGAGCCATTCATCGGCTGCATCATCATTGCGCGCGGCTGTCAGAACCAGACGAAGGCTCACGATCTCGAGCGACTCGTCCGGTGCGGACTGGCTGTAGCGCTGATCATGCTCGCGATCGAAGCGGCGGCGGATCTCCGTTGTGTCTCCCGAAAGCATGTCGACGCTTTCGATGGGGATGGAGATGGAGTGCTCCTGGCCGACATAACGAAGATCGGCGAAGAAGCGGAAGTCCGCCGATGCAACATCAATGCTATCGCGCTCCAGCTGCTCGCGTCCTGCGACAGCCAGTTCGCTGAAAACTCGCTCGATCTCTGCAACAGACAGGGATCCAATACGGCCAATGAGCGTCTGCACGAAGTCCTGCCGCCAGGAGGCCATGAGCATTCCAAGGGCCGAGAAGGTGCCAGGCAACTTTGGAATGATCACGGTAGGAATGTGGATCTCGCGAGCGATGGACACGGCATGAAGCGGTCCTGCACCCCCGAACGCGATCATGGCCGTATCGCGCGGATCGACCCCCTTGTTGATCGAGACGGCCCGTACTGAGAGCGACATTGAGGCATCGGCAATACGCGCCACGCCGAGGGCAGCCTCCAGCGTGCCCAACTGAAGGGGTCCCGCTACCGTGAACTGCATGGCGCGTTCCGCTGCAGCCTTGTCGAGCGGCATGCCGCCATTGAGGAAACGGTGAGGGTTTATGCGACCCAAAATCAGGTCCGCATCGGTCACGACCGGCTGTTGGCCACCCTTGCCGTAGCAAGCGGGGCCCGGATCCGCCCCGACACTCTGCGGGCCGACATGCAGACCGCCGATCCCGTCAACCCACGCGATCGAACCGCCGCCAGCACCCACCTCGACGATGTTGACCACCGGCAGTTGCATTGGTTGGCCGCTTGCGTGGTCGCCGATCACATAGCCACTCTCGATAGCGGGTGCACCGTCAGTAATCAGACTGGACTTGGCGGTGGTCCCACCCATGTCAAAACCGACACCTTGTTTCAAGCCGAGCAGCTTTGCCAGTCGACCAGCGCCAATCATCCCTGCCACTGGCCCCGACTCCATCATCGAGACCGGCTGCTCCTGCGCAACCTTGATGGACATAACGCCACCATTGGAGCGCATGATGTGAATCTTGCCGCGGAAGGCGCCATCGCGCAGATGATTTTCCAGACGCTTGAGATATCCTTGCACCCGCGGGCCGACGAAGGCATTAAGGCCAGTCGTCGAGGTCCGCTCATATTCTCGATACTCGCGCAGGATCTCATGCGAGAGCGTCACGAAGAGGTTAGGCCGTGCCTTGCGCAGAATCTCTCCGACCCGGCGCTCGTGCGCGGGATTTGCATAGGAATGCAGGAAGCAGACAGCTACCGCCTCTACGCCTTCAGCATCGAGTGCTTCAAGCACTGCCTCTGCTGCCTGCTCATCAAGCGGCTCCAACACCTCGCCTGAAGCAAGAACCCGCTCCGGGATCTCGAAGGTTAGATTGCGTGGCACCAGAGGTTGGGGACGCTTGAAGAACAGATTGAATGCCTCGATGCGATTCGAGCGGCCAATGGCGTAGACGTCACGGAACCCTTTGGTGGTCAGAAGTGCCGTGCGGGCGCCCTTATGTTCGAGCACCGTATTGATGGCAATTGTGGAGCCGTGCAGAATCTCGTCCAACCGGTCCGTGCTGCATCCGGCGAGTTCGAGGCTGGTGGCAACGCCTCGGGTAGGGTCCGCCGGCACGGTGGACGTCTTCGAGGTAATAATCGCCCCATCTACATAGCCGACCAGATCGGTAAAAGTGCCGCCGATATCGATTCCAACTACGTTCATTCGCTCATTCCTTGACATCGCGCCGAGTGCGCCACAGGAGGGATCGCAAACCGCCAAGGTATCGCTTGGCTGAAGAAATCCTCCCTAAAGCTCAATGCTCGCGCACCGATTAGCTGACGGTTCGACCGTCGTCTGCTTGTGACGGGTGGAAGGATTACAAAAGCGTCGGGTGGCAGCAACGGGCTGGAGCCCTATTGCTTTTATAGGCTATAACCTATATGTTTCACCTATGCCGAACGTGACGCTCCGCCGAATGGAGATCTTCGTCGCCATTGTCGACGAGGGTAGCTTTGCTGCAGCAGCCGATCGCTTCGGGATCGCGCAGCCCTCAGTCAGCGAGCATATCCGGGCACTCGAACGCGATGTCGGCGGCGAAGTTTTTGAGCGGAGACGCGGCCGAAAACCTAGCCTAACAGATCTTGGGCGAAGCGTACTTTTCCATGCTCGAGAACTGCTGGCCGAAGCAGACGACATGCACGCCGAGGTAGTAAAGATTCGTAAGTCCACCGGGCAGCGCGTTGTCCTTTCCTGCCAGCGCTCGCTCGCCAATTTTGTGCTGAAGAAGCAAATTACAGACTTTGCTCTTTTCCACCCTGAGATCCAGCTTGTCGTACGTATTGGCAAGCAGGAGGATGTCATTGAGGAGGTTCGTGAAGGCGTTGCTGACGTTGGTTGCTTCCTTAGCAATGACGAGACGCGAGGTCTGCGCTCCGAAGTGATCGGAGCCGAGAAGCTTGTTTTGGTCGCCTCGCCGTCCCACCCACTCGCAGATCGAAAGCGAGTCAAGGCACGCGAAATTCAACGCTGGGATTTTGTCGCCCCACCTCCATCCTCACTCTTTGGTCGCGCCGTTACGAAACTCCTTGCCTCAACTGGCATCAGTGACATCAAGGTGGCTGCTCAGGCAACCGAATATCAGTTTCTTCGCGAATTCGTGGCGGCCGGTGTCGGCATTTCCTGCTCTCCTGTCCGAAGCGTCGAGGCGGATGTTGCATGCGGTCTGCTCACAGTCTTGGACTTCGATGGTCCAGAGTTGACCTTTCAGATCCGGCAGATCGCGTCCCTCCGGCGCCTGCCGTCACCGAGTACCACGTTGCTTATGGATTTTTTGCGCGAGACGACGTGCTGAGGCACTGCGGATTGTAGTCGTGAAGCTTGATCAGGCGCTGTCAACTTGACGCCGAGTATTCAAGGCTGTCGCCAGCGAAACTGCTAAGTCAGTCCAAGTTAACTTACGAGGGCGGTCCCTGTCGCATTGCGCCAGATGGTGAAGGCGTGATCACGAGCAGCTCTGTACTCGCTGGCCGAGAGACAGTGACGGCAGAGTTGAAAGGTAAGCGTGGCGTGATGGCCGCGGGCTGGGACCGGATAGTGTCCACTAATGGCCAAGTGGACACTAAGACCGTGGCGTCCAATTCCATGGAAGCAGTTCGTCGACTCTGTTGGCCGGATGATCAGCGATGCGCTCGATGACATCGGCAAGATAGGCTTGTGGGTTGATGCCGTTCATTTTGCAGGTTTCGACGATGGTGTAGATGACCGCTGTGCGATCGCCACCGGCATCGGACCCGCTGAAGAGATAGTTTTTCCGGCCCAGGGCCAAAGGTCTGATGGCCCGCTCAGCGGCATTGTTGCTCATCTCAAGCCGCCCGTCAGTGGCGTAAACCGTCAGCGCCCTCCAGCGGGAGGTCATATAGCGGATCGCCTTGGCCAATTCGCTTTTGCCGCTGATGCGCGCGAGCGTCGTGTCGAGATGGCTCTTCAGGATCTCCAGAAGAGGGACCGACCTGGCCAGGCGTGCAGCGAGCCGCGTTTCCGGGTCCAAACCGTTGATCCCGGCTTCGACCGCAAACAGGTCGGAGATGAGGTCCAATGCCCTTTCCGCCGAAGGCGAGCGATTGCGCAGGAACTCGTTATAGAGATCGCGGCGGGCGTGGGCCCAACAGGCCACCTGGATCAGGCGCGTCTTGCCGGTGAGTGGATTGCCAGCATAGAGCTTGTCGAAGCCGGCATAGGCATCGGCATGCAAGAAGCCCCGGCATTGCGACAACAGGTGCTGGGCACGCTCCCCTTTGCGATCCGGAGAGTAGGCATAGAACGCCGCGGGCGGTACGGCCGATCCCCATGGACGTTCATCGCGCACAATCGTCCAAAGCCTGCCGGTCTTGGTCTTGCCGCGTCCAGGGTCGAGGACTGGAACGGGGGTGTCGTCGGCATGCACCGTTTCACCGGCACGGGCGTGGGTTCCGATCCTGTCACTCAAGACCTGAAGCAGCGCTGCCATGGCCCCGACCCAGCCGGCCAGCGTCGAGCGATCGAGATCGACGCCTTCGCGAGCATAGATATCACTCTGGCGATGCAGGGGAAGATGATCGCAATACTTGGAGACCAGGACATGCGCGAGAAGGCTGGGACCCGGTCGACCGCGCTCGATCGGCAACGAGGGCATCGGCGCCTGAATGATCGTCTCGCACACGCGGCAGCTCAACTTCGGACGAAGGTGAACGACCCGCTTGAAGTGCGAGGGCACATATTCCAGCACCTCACGTTCATCCGTGCCGATCGTGCTGAAGATGCTTCCGCCGCAATTCGGGCAGGTGCAATCCGGCTTGTGCACGATTGTCTCACACGGCAGATGGGCCGGTAGAGGCTTGCGGCCCAGAGACGACTTTGACGTCGCGCCAGCCGATGGTGAGGATGCGACTGGCCGCGCTGCCATCCTCTCACTATCAGCATGAGCCTCGCTCTCCTCCAGATCGGCAATTGCCAGTTCCAGTTGCTCGATGAGATGGTCGAGTTTCTCCGAGGAGCGGCCGAAGCGGGCGCGCTTCAGGCTCGCGAGCTGCGCCTTCAGCTTCTCGATATAGAGGTTCTTGGCATAAAGCTCCGCCGGCTTTGTTGCACGAATGGGCGATTTGGCGGCCGAAGCTGGATGGCCTAGGAGGGCTGGATCCTCCTTGATCCTGGATCTCTACTGTGCCGTTCAAGTCCAATGCCGCTCGCCGTCACCATATCCCCAAGCAACGGCACCGGGTGACGAATTGGGCGGAGTACGATGCCGCCAAGGAGCTGAACGGCGCCTCGATCTGCACCCAACAGGGCACCACGACCGAGCTGAACCTCGCCGACTACTTCCGTGCCAACAACATGAAGTATGAAGTGGTGGCCTTCTCCAATTCTGACGAGGTCTTCGCAGCCTATGTTTCTGGTCGCTGCGACGCTCTCACAAACGATGTTTCTGGCCTTTACTCCGTTCGCCAGAAGGCTTCCTCTCCCGACGATCATATCGTTCTGCCCTAGATCATCTCCAAAGAGCCGCTTGGCCCGGCAGTCCGCCACGGCGACAACCAGTGGGGCGATATCGTCCGCTGGACCCACAATGCCATGCTGAACGCCGAAGAGCTTGGCGTGACCAAGGCCAATGTCGAGCAGATGAAGACCTCCGAGAACCCGGAGATCAAGCGTCTTCTCGGCACCGAGGGCAAGTTCGGGGAGGCCATCGGCCTGACCAACGACTGGGCCGTCCGCATCATCAAGCACGTGGGCAATTACGGCGAAGTATTCGAGAGGAACGTCGGCGAAGGCTCGCGCCTGAAGATCAAGCGCGGCCAGAACGCGCTCTGGACCAAGGGCGGCCTGCAATACGGCATCCCGGTGCGGTAAGGTGCCAGGAGGCCTTTCCAGCAGGTATTATCTTTGCGGGACCTGAGGAGAAGCGGATGCCTGCGCGGGCTCCAGGTTCCGGTTATTTGCCTGAAGGTCCGGAACGGGTTTTGATTGTGTCAAAACGCTGACGTGTCACTCAATGAAGCAATTTTGTGTCGTGCAGGACTGAGTCGACCGGATATTTCACGGTGCAGACGCATGAAGTTGTTCAAATAGTGCGTCGAGATCGGACTTATTTGAGTTTTGACACAGCCAGGGCCAAACGTGGCGTGATGACAATCGTCTAAACGTCCGCTCCCTGCTCAAATGTGGAAGTTTGGATCACCTGAGGCCTTGCACCGTAGCGTCGGCTGACGCCACGGCGCTCGGAGAAACTCGCTACTTCTGAAGGCTGGCGTTGAAGAACTTCAGTGCCTCGGCCTTCGCCTCCCGATCCGCCTGCGCGTCAAACCGGAGCGGCAGGTTGAACTTTTGGCCGAGCTCTGTGGCCTCAGGGTTAGTGAAAGCGTGCACCGCGCCCGGGTACTCGATGACCCGGTACTCTGCTTTCGCTGCATCAAAGTCCTTCTTGAGCGCCTCGTACTCTTCGCGCTTGACGAAAGGGTCATCTGCACCATTCAGGACCAGGATCTTCGGCTTGACCGTGCCCGGCGCCGGTGCAGGGGTATTGAGGCCAAGCGTGGCGTGGAAGCCGGCAACCGCATCGAGGTCGGCGCCGGCGCGGGCCATATTCAGCACCACAGCACCGCCAAAGCAGTAACCGACGGCGCCGATGCGGGCTGGGTCGACCGAAGGATGCTTGGAGAGTTGGGCCTGCGCGGCGTTGAAGCGGCCCTCCATCACCTTCGAGTCCTTCATGACGAGAGTCGCGAGCGCGCCGGCGTCATTGGGATTATCGGTGACCTTACCGTCGCTATACATGTCGGCAATAAAGGCGGTGTAGCCCTGCTGCGCGAACTTCTGCGCCTCGTTGTGGATGTGCTTGGTGATGCCCCACCACTCGTGCACCAAGATGATGCCGGGACGCTTGCCTTGGCTCGCGTCGTCATAGACGATGAAGCCCTTCATGGTGGTCGTGCCGTCCTGGTAGGTGACCGGCTCCTCCTTGATTGCCGCGTACGCGCTTGTGGTCATCACCAAGGCACAGAACGCTGCTGCGATGATCGTTCGCATAGGGATCTCCTGCTGATTTGCGGGGACGGAGAAGCCTCGACGCCTCCCGGATGCGCAGCGCCTAGCTTCCATCCCGTGGTGATACTGCTCCTTTCCAAGGGTCATGGCTATTGCCAGAGCACTTATGCAAGGAGGTCCGCTCGCGCCACGAATGCAGAAGTTCGGATTAGGTCAGCCTCGTGCCATTTTCAGACCTTCAGAGCCTGGAGTCTGTTGTGCGCTATATCCATCGAAGGGCTTACGGCAGAATTTCGGGTAAGACCGTTTACCGAACCTGAGTGTTGGGTAAAGTCAGAGGTCAGCAGGTGGTTGGCACGATGTACCTAGAGGAGCCACGATGACTGAAGCGAATTCCCCACCCATCGTGGTGTCCGTGCATGCCAACGACAAACATTCATTTAGCAAAACCCCCAAGGAAGTCATTCGCCTCATCGAGAATTGGGGCGTCGAAGGCGACGCGCATGCCGGTCTGACAGACCAGCACCTCTTTCACATCAGGAGTTTCGGGCAGACCCCGAACCTGCGGCAGGTCCACCTCATTCAGTCGGAGACGCTGGAGTATGTGGCCACCAAGGGCTACATCGTTCGCCCTGGCGACATCGGAGAAAACATCTCTACGAAGGGCGTGGACCTGCTGTCGCTGCCAACCGGCACGAGATTGAGGCTTGGTCCCGAAGCGGTCATCGAACTGACTGGTCTCCGTAATCCCTGTATCCAGATTAACAACTTTCAGCCTGGGCTTGTTGAACACCTGGTCGAGCGGCAGCCTCAGGGACTGGTCCGCAAGGCTGGCGTCATGAGCATCGTTCTCAAGGGCGGAGAGGTGAAGCCCGGCGACACGATCTCCATTGAACTCCCTCCGCTTCCTCACACGCCACTTGTCTACGTAAAGCCGACTGCTGAGCGCGTGTGAAAACCGACCGCCGATTTCCGATAACAGGGCGTTGCGGAATGCACTGCCACGTAATGGTCCGCTCGGGGTCAGGCAGCGACGATCCCCTGCTATTCGCGAACGTCTGCTCTGACTGCGTTAGCTGCCCTCAGCTTAAGTTCTCAGATGTGCCCTGAGCGGTCGTTGTCATGTGGCTTCTCCGAAGTTCCTTGGTCTCTTTTACAGTTCGCTGTCCTAACCGAGTGATCAGGTCGCCCGTCCCGACACGATAAATTCCTTACACCCTGCGACCCGGGCTGGGAGGCAGAGATCGCCTACGTGCCCGGTGCAATGCTCGTTGTTTCAATCGTCTGCCTCATTCACTTGCGGAACCCGATTGATGCGGCCTCGTCCTGCCGATCCGTTGCCGATTGGCAGTGGAAGCGGACGGCGCCTTTCCGATGAGTGCAGTCGCACGCGTTGAGAAGCCGGAACGGCCCTGCTAAGGTCCTGCTTCGGGATTCCGCAGAAGAATCCAGCGTTAAGCCAAATGCACGCCAATGGGGGCGTCAGGGAAGAAAATGTCCGGTTCAATCTGTCCAATCCACCGCATCTCGCTGAAAGCGCTCAGCCTCTCATCCGTCCTGACAACCGGGCTGTTGCTCGGCGGGGCGAATGTCACGCTCGCCCAGGATGTGTATCACCACGCCAACGAGCCGATCGGCAATGTCGAGCAGATCTACGACGGGGCGCTGACCCCTGACCTCGCGGTGAACACGTTCCGCAACATCGACAGGCTGTTCCCGACGCGGACGATCAAGGCAGGCGGATCGCCGTCAGAGCTGCCCAGGTCGGAGAAGGAACTCGGCAAGGTTGTCGCTGATATCAAGGGTCAGAAGTACGACCTTTACGACTACCTTGCTCTCAACCAGGTCACCGGGCTTCTTGTTCTCAAGGACGGCAAGGTCGTCTACGAGACCTACCAGCGCGGGAACACCCCGAAGACGCGCTGGATGTCCATGTCCGTTGCCAAGTCGATCTCCTCGACTCTGGTTGGTGCGGCCGTCAAGGATGGCCTCATCAAGAGCCTGGATGACAACGTGGTCGACTACGTTCCAAGGCTCAAGGGAACCGCGTACGACGGTGTCACCGTCAGGGACGTCCTCATGATGTCCTCAGGCGTCAAGTGGAACGAGAAGTACACGGATCCCGCTTCAGACCGCCGGGCTCTGCTGCGGGCCCAGATCGCCCAGAAGCCCGGCGGGGCGATGGACGTCATGGCCGCCCTGCCGCGTGCTGCGGAACCGGGGACCGTCAACACCTACAGCACGGGCGAGACCCAGGTCCTTGCCGAGATCCTGCGCGGCGCAATCAAAAAGCCCCTCGCCGAGTACCTTTCGGAGAAGATCTGGGTACCCGTCGGCATGGAGGCCGACGCCAAGTGGTGGCTTGACTCGCCGGATGGCGTCGAGATCGGCGGCAGTGGACTCAGCGCGACATTGCGGGATTTTGCACGCTTCGGCCAGTTCTTCCTCGAGGACGGCAAGGCCAAAGGCACGCAAGTGCTGCCGGAGGGATGGACGAAGGAGGCCAGCTCGCCGAAGACGCTCAAGGGTGGCAAACCTCTTGAGTACGGCTACATGTGGTGGACGGGCTGGACCGATGCCGCCAAGAAGGACAATGCCTTTACCGCGATCGGCATTCAGGGCCAGGCCGTCTACATCAATCCGGCCAATAACGTGGTGATCGCGCAGACCGCTGCGGAACCCAAGCCAACGGGGAAGGCTGCGGTCGACCCGATGGCGTTCTTTGACGCCATTGTCGCGACGCTGAAGTAGCTCGTCGCCGGGGAAGCGCCCCTGCCACGAGCAGGGGTGGCTTCACGCCGCGGTGCATCGGCAATGTCCGGCATTGGAAAGGCCTCGATGTCACCAAGCTGCTCGGTGCGTTTCCGCTTCAGTTCCTCTTCAACTCTCACGTAGCACACTCCAGGAGTGGAGCCGGAGTCTACATGATGGGCCGGATCAAGTCGGGTAGCATTTGATATCGAATACCACAATCGTATGGGGTCCGCTCACCGCGCAAGTCCGGACATTCGGGGGTTCCGTTGCAACTCCTGACGGAAGTCAAGCGATGGCCAGATAAGGACGCTGGTTACGAGGCTAGGCCGAATAGGGCAGGAATGAAGTCGCGTTGAGCGCCCATGTCATTCGCTGGTGCATTTACAACCTGTCCCTTACGGATCATCGCCATGGCTTCATAACCTGCAAGCGTCTGCGAGGCGGACGTGAAGCTCTTGAAGCCCAGCCCTGGTCGAACCAGTCGTTTGATGCGCCGGTGATCCTGCTCGACAATGTTATTTAGAAATTTTACCTGCCGGAGTTTGGTAAAGCGCCAGAGTTCTCCACCCCGCTTCATAGCATTCGCCGCAATAGGATAGGCCGCATTCTTGTCGACCGTGATGGTCCGCGGATTGACCGTATGTGCCTGCTTCAGTGCTTTCCGGAAGAACCGCCGTGCGGCAGCCGTATCCCGCTTGGGCGAAAGCAGAAAGTCGATGGTTTGCCCAGTCGCATCGACGGCGCGGTATAGATAAACCCATTCGCCCTTCACTTGGATATATGTTTCATCGACACGCCAGGAGCCGTTGGTCATCCGCAGGTGCGGACGGATGCGTTTGTCCAGTTCCGGTGCGTAAGCCTGGATCCAGCGAAACAAGGTCGTGTGGTCCACTTGCACGCCGCGATCCGCCAGCATGCGCTCGAGATCGCGATAACTGATCGGGAACTGCAGGTACCAGCGGACCGCCCACAGAATGATCTCCGCCGTGAACTGTCGACCTTTGAACAGGTTCTTGTTATTTTGCTTCACTGCCAACCCCGCTCGCCACCCTCGTGGCGTAACTCAGGTACAGCAAGCTTCAAAGCTGCAACAGATCCTCTAAGAGTTACTCCTTCAGCGGGTCTACCTGACCGCTGGCCACGAGTGCAGGATCCCCCTCGGTCAACATCGTGCCGTGATGGATACTGTTGGGAGGTCCCCGATGTCACGTTCACAGACCAAAGAGATCCTGCGTTCTACCAGCTGTGCAGTTGTTGTCGCCGTTGGACTTGGCATCGCGTCAGTCACAGGTACTGTCGCGTCGCCAGAGGACGAAATCGCCCGGCTCAATCGGGTTCGCGCCAATCTGTTCGAGGAACTGGTAAAGACCCGCGGGGAAGCCGCTTCCGCCCGGGCCGAGCTGGAGGCCGCCCTCAAGGCGCGCGATACCGCCGAGGCTGAACTCGCTCGTCTGAAGCAGGAGACCGTCAGCGCTCAACCTGCCACCCCTGGGCCAAGCGCCAAGGCGAAAGCCGCGCCCCAACGCCGCGCCGCGGCCCCCGGAACCACGGGATCCCTCCAGAAAACTGTCACGGCGAGCACACAGCAACGGGCCGTTCGCAGCAGCCCTGCACCGCGGGCCGTCGCCCGGCAACCAGATCGGGCTGCGCGCCAGTCAGCGGCGCCGGTCGCTCGGGGACAGGAGTTGCCTAGCGTGCTGCGCCTGCAAGATCCGCAATAGTCGCCTGCCCGCGAGCGTCGATGCGGCATTCAATGACGCCCTGGCGGGCTTCCCGCCCGCTCGAACGTGAGTAGACGATTCCAACCTCCACCGGCGCCCGCTGACCGCTTCGGGTGCGCCGCATTTCGCCGGCGCTGGTCGCATCCACCCGGATCAGCTCTGCGCCCATCTCGCGTGCGTGCGGGCGAGCCGCCGCAATGGCAGCCTGCCGGCATCTTTCAACCACTTCGTTGGGGGTACCTGGACGATACTGGAGTTTCGGGATGACTGCCCGCTCAGCCGCGTAGCCGGCGCCGAATCCAGCGGCACCAAGGAGGAGAATGACCCACAGCATGTCTATCCACCAAAAGCGCCCTGCGAGCACTGGGCCAGGGCGTCATGACCGCCGCTACAAGAAGTTCTCACCTGGGCTGTCAGTTCCTTATCCTGGAGTATGATAACGGCTGCTGTGGCATGGCGCTCGCAAGCGGCCGGCGGACAAGGCCTTGGCCTTAATCGCGGCCGTGTTCCTGACGCACTCGTGGAAGGTCGCCCACCAGCAGCGCACGGCCGAACGTGTCGCGTTTCGACTTGGCCAGGCTCCGAAACGCGTTGTCCGGCCTCACGGTCTACGAACAAGACCCGATACGCCAATCCGGAAGCGGGGGATCGCTAAACTTCAGCCCTGCCGGAACACATTCTGGGCGGCTTGTATCCATGGTTGGACGCGGCGGAGAAGCGATGGACCCGGTTGTTTCTGGATCCGTGGTATTATCGAATTTCTGGGACCAGAGGTAATGTTGCCACCACGTGCCAGAGGCCGTGTCCTCGGTTGGGGTGTTCTCGGCTGCGCCAACGGAGAGAGTAAGGCCGGCCAAGAGCACTGCTGCTGCGGGAATTCTGAAGCCGATCATTGTTGCCTCCACGATAGGACCGAAAATTAATCCGCCTGCGACCAACAGCGTTCCCACTAGGCTATGATCTTTGTTCTTCTAAGCTGGCTGTGCCGATGTTCCGTAACTCCCGTTTCGCGAAATTGAACACAGAGACTGCACAATAGCTGTGCGGCCAGCCCAGCATGGAAGGAAGTTACAGCGGTTGAGGTTGCCCACGCGCACAAGCCGATGTCGGCGATCAACCCGCCCCATTTCAAGGCACGGGCTAAGGTGTCGTTGGCCGGCATAGGATCCCTCGGTTGAAAACATCCGGTGTGGTAAAATGGGCTGCATAACGAGGAGGGAGGTATGCGGTCGAACCGCCATCAACCTTACCTCATGGTACCGCCCAGCCAGTCAGTAGTCTTGGTCACAAGACCCCGATCTTCTGGCCTTCATATGTTGGTCATCTCTGCCCTTGTTCTGCTGTCATCCCCGGCCGCAGGCCAGACACGCGAACCGCAGCTGGCTGCTTTGGACGACTTCGTGGCGGCCAGAATGCTGGGCACCAAGTGTCCATCCTGGCAGATCGACTCGTCCGAGGCTCGCACACGGTTTGCTCAACTCAACCTTCAGCCTGCTGACTGGCAGGAGGGCGGACGCCACGCCACCTTCTTCGACGAGCGCCTCTCCTACTATGGCAGCCTTCTATCTCGGATGTCAGAGACCCGTGCCTGTGGGGCGGCAGAAGAGGCCTTCGGACCCAATGGGCGCGTCCGGAAAGACTGGATGAAACGGCAGTGAAGAGCGAAGCCGATCCCCGCCCATCACCTCTGATAGTCTACCCGTCTCGTCAACCTTTGGAGTTACCGAGCACCTCTGCGCTGTTCCCTGGTTTGCCAAAAGCGGTTTCCACCAAGTTTATTGCCTGTCTACAACGGCATCTACATCGCACGATCCCGGCTAAAGGCAGAAGCAGACCGGGTTAGGCTGCAAGCCTTGAAGGGAGGGATAGGCAAGCGTCGCCTGAGTTAGATGGTTGGGACGGCGGTTTGCTAAACCACCCAGAGAGATCCTCGTAGCTTACTCGCTGGTCTTCCTCTTAGAAGGTGCGTGGCGCTTGGGCTTTGAAGCCGTAGCCGGAGCCATTGCGGCCTTCGCCGGTGCTGCAACTGCTTTCGCGTCGGTCTTCCTCCGCCGCTGGCCGAGGCCGCTGCTTCTGGCGAGTTCAGAGCGCTTCTGCGCGTAGTTGGGTGCAACCATCGGATAATCGGCCGGGAGCTCCCACTTTGCACGATACTGCTCGGCCGTCAGCCCTAGCCTCCCGAGATGGCGCTTGAGCGTTTTGTACTTCTTTCCGTCTTCAAGGCTGATCAGGAAGTCAGGCGTGACAGACTTGCGAATCGAAACGACCGGCTGCAACTGCTTCTCAGGCTCCAGCTGCTTGGGAGCTACCAACCTCTCGAGCGCAGCATGTACGGACGCGATCACGGCCGGCAGATCGGCCCGGCGAACTGCATTGTTCGCAACGTACGATGAAACGATGTCGGCGGTGATGCTTGGAAGATCCGGCTTCTGCTGCTCTGACTGATCCATAACTCATCCAATACCAGGAAAGGCAAGGCGCAATCAGTTAGCCAATTACGTTGCAGGGTCAAGCCATGTGGACACACCAGCACCTGCCAAGAGAAATCCAGCACTCCGGTTGAGTGCAGCAGGATCGCACAGCCAGACGAGGCGACCGACCATTGATCCCATCGGTCGCCATCCACGAAGCCTGGACCGCAAGGAATCATCTCAACGAGCATAAGCTTTTCTCAGACCTGTCGGCTATCCAACTGACGCCCCGAGCAAGGGGGTAGGTACGCAGGTTGAACCGGCTCCGTGGTTAGCAGCGGCGGGCAGCACCTTGAAGCGCCCTGGAAACGGTGGCGCTTTCCTTTTATCGGTGGCGCTTGCTCATCGGGCTAGAAGAGAGCCCGTGCGCTCTCCGGTCCGGTATCGGATCGATGTAGTCTACCGCCCCAAGATACGCCACGAGCGCCAGCAGCAGAGCTCCAACCGAGACCACCAATATCATGAGACCGTCCGTCGTAGCTGCCCCCAGCCTGGGAGAGACTATTGTCCCTTCGTGGGATCAAGATCAACGCATCTGCCGGGGTAATCCCTTTGTCATGAGATCCGGTTCCGTCGGGGCGTGCGCATTCCACGCCGTGGGTTGGCTTGCCTAGGAACACGCCCTGCCTCGATGCGTTCCCTGATAGGGCCAGCTTGGCAATATATTGGAATGGTTGCGCTGGGCCTCCTCGAACGGAGATATCCATGAGCAAACTCGCAACACTGATGGGCTTCATCTTCCTGGCTGTCTCGTCAGCCTGGGCACAGACCCCACCCACTGCTCCCGGCACTCCTCCGGCCGGTGATGCCGGAGCAGCCGGTGGCGGGATCATGGACTACTGGTGGGTTATTCTGCTGATCATCATTGTCGTCGCAGCCATCTGGTACTTCACGCGGCGCGGCAGGAGCGTGTAACTGAGCGCCTCCTCCAGGAACGGGAACACGGCGTCAAGCGTTGTTCAGTAGCCGTTTTGATGCTCACGACTGGCCCCTGTAGCCAAGAACCCGGCCATGTGCCGGGTTCTTTTTCGGCTCTGGCTCGTTGTTCCCAACATTCCATCAAGGCGCTTCTGCGAAATTACGTCTCGGTATGGGCCATGCCACGGCTCAAGGAGATGATCGACACGTTCACTGCCTTGGCCAATTCCAGATCCTGCTCGCGCGCTTCTTCCAACGTGCGGCTCGTCAAATCGCCGGGCAGTCGGCCATCCAGATCAAGATCCGAAGACTCCCTGTGGCCAGCAGTGGCCAAGGCAACGCGCCGCGATGTCATCCAAGCCACGCTTAATTCATCATGCGGCGCGGCTTGGGGCCTCCTCAGACGGCATGCCATCCTTGATGGCGCCTCTGAGTTGATCCCGCAGTTCGGGTGTGTCCTGATGCCCGTGCACGGCAACGGCATGCTGGACCGCCGCCTCCAGGAGTTCGCCCTCAGTATCGGCAATGATGATGAGCGAGCAGTTCATCTCACTCGGAAAGGCTCGGCAGTCGATGAATTTGCGTCCCATAGTGTCCTCCCCGATTGGGAGATATCAAGCAGCCCTTCCATTGCATCGATTGACGGCTGCTTCGTTCCCAATATACCCCTCTGGGGCTATGCCATAAATGCCTTAAGTGGCTGGCGCGGGTGCTCACGGAGAAGATGGCCGAGATGAAGGCCATCGGCCCGCGCGCGATGGTCGCGTTCAACGACGCGCTCTCGGAGGAGGCCATGGAGATCCATCCGCTGCGCTACATCCCGGAGAGAGCGTGATGCCCGCCGGACGTCCGACCAAGTACGATCCCGACTATCATCCCGAGCACGCGTACAAGCTGGCCCTGCTCAGTCACACCGACGAAGAGATAGCTGCCTTCTTCGAGATCGACATCACGACGTTCTACGAGTGGAAGCGGCGGCACGAGGAGTTTTCCCAGGCAGTCACGCGCGGGAAGGTGCCTGCGGACGGCAATGTCGTCATGGGCTTCTACAAGCGCTGCACCGGCTACGATATCAAGACCGAGAAGATTTTCTGCTTCCAGGGCGAGATCATCCGGGCCGAGACAACCACACACATCCCGCCCGATCCCGGTGCGGCGTTGAACTGGCTCAAGAACCGCCAGCCCGACAAGTGGCGCGACGCCAAGCAACTCCAGGTCGAGGACCAGGACGGCACGCCGGTCGCCTTCCCCATTGTGCGCGTCTACAGCCCGAAACCGCAGGAGCCCGATGCGGCATGATGCTGTCGATTGGATCGGGCTCTTGGCCATCGCCATCGCGCTGCACGGCTAGCATCACGGCTTCCAGCCGGTCTATCCCGGCGACCTGATCTCGCTTTGAGGGAATAAGCCTTTTGAGCCTCTTGGCAGCGTTGGATCGGAAGTGTCCGTTGACATCTTGGTGTGAGACATCGTGGTGAGCGTTTTCAAGCACTTAGAGGCTGGTGAGCAATTATCTTTCGCCTTTTCGCGTGAGACGGCGCAGCAGGATGCGGCTCATCGCGAGATAGAGCAGCATCTCGCCGGTTTCGACGAAGCGCTCATAGTCCTTGGCGAGGCGACGATTGGTGGTCAGCCAACCGATGGTTCGCTCCACCACCCATCGGCGTGCGAGCACCTGAAAGCCGCTCGGGCGCGTCGGTGGCTCTGCGTCAATCCGCATCCAGGTTCCGCCGCTCCACCAATGCTGCGGGATGGATAATCTCCAGCCCAGGGCTTTCTGAAGCCAGTCCCGCAAACCTCGATAAGCGGTGTCTGCCCACATCAGCTCGATGGCCGGAAACAGATGCTGCAGACCCTCCAACAAGACCTCAGCTCCGGCGCGGTCATGGATGTCGGCGGGCTGCACCTTGTTCTTCAGCAGATTGCCTTGCGTATCAACAAGAAGATGGCGCTTGCGGCCCTTGATCTTTTTGCCACCATCATAACCACGTGGTCCGCCCATCTCGGTGGTCTTGACTGACTGGCTGTCGAGGATCGCCGCACTCGGTTGAGAAGACCGGCCGATCGTGCGCCGATATCTCTCGCGCAGCGCCTGAGTGATGTGCTCCCACGTGCCGTTCTCGCGCCACTGAGCAGAATGGTAGAAGACGGCGTAGCGCGGGGGATATTCGTGCGGCAGCATCCGCCATTGGGCTCCTGTCCGGAGCAGGTAGAAGATGGCGTCGGCGATGCGCCGTAATGGATAGGTCTGTCGTCGCCCGGCGGGGTGGCTACGGGCGATCAGCGGCTCAAGCAGCGCCCATTCCGCATCGGTGAGATCACTGGCGTAGGAACCGGCATCCATGGCAGGGCTCCCGGATCGTCAAACAGCCCAAATCCACCGCAGCGGCCCAGCACCAAACCTATGTTGAATCAATCACTTGGATCGAGCAATAAAATTGCTCACCAGCTTCTTAGCTTTGAGCACTTAATTTGGAATTATACATTTAATTTGAGAATTTGATTGGCTTTGTACATTTCTTTTGAGACGATTGCCTCCCAACGTTGGCGTCATTTTTGAGGGCAGGGTGAGCGACGAGGAGCGGCATCGGCGATGGGCCGAGGGTTGTCGCCGTGAGACCGCCATCCGTGAATTGCTCAACCGTCATGAAGGCAATCGCCTCAACAGCAGCGATGTTGCAGATGTCGCGTGGGAGCTAGGGGTCAGCCGAGCTACTCTGTACCGGCTGATCGAAGCCTACCGAACCGCCCAAACGGTGCAGGCGCTCGAACCGCGATCGCGTGGGCGGCGACAAGGCACGTTCGTGCTCGATAAAGCGCGCGAGGCGCTCATCGCCAAAATGATCCGGGAGATCTACCTTCACCCCAGCCGCCCGACCCTGACCTACCTCGTCGAGCAGATCCACGCCCGTTTTGCTGCAAAGGGCTGGCCTGCACCCGACAGACGCACGGTCAAAGCGCGGGTTGATGCCATTGATCGGCGCGTCCGCGCGCTTAAGCGCCGCGACACGCAAGGCATCAAGGCAACCCGGGCCATTCCTGGAGACGTCGCCACGCGCCCTCTGGAGATTGTGCAGATCGACCATACTCAGGTTGATATTTTTCTTGTCGATGAGGTCACCCGTAAGCCAATCGAGCGCCGCCCCTGGCTGACGCTTGCAATCGACATCTTCACGCGGATGGTGACCGGCTTTCATCTGTCGCTCGATCCACCGTCGCGGGTCTCGGTTAGCCTGTGCATGCTGCACGCGGTCTAGGATAAAACGGCATGGTTACAGGAGCGAGGAATCGATACGGTCTGGCCCGTGGCCGGGCTGCCCGAAACCGTGCATGTCGACAACGGTGCAGACTTCCGCTCGCGTGCCTTCGTCGGAGCATGCCGGAATGAGGGCATCGCAACGGTCTGGCGTCCGCCCGGAACACCTCACTATGGCGGTCACATTGAGCGCCTCATCGGCACCATGATGGGGCGCGTTCACCTCCTGCCGGGTTCGACAGGGAGCAATCTATCCCAGCGCGGTGAAATCGACCCGCAGAAGGTCTCGGCACTGACCCTTCGCGAACTGGAGTGTATCATCGGGTGGGAGATCGCGGGACGCTACCATCATGAGATCCACCGTGCTCTTCAGCGCCCGCCGATCGCGGTCTGGCGTGAGAACGAGGCGAGTCTGGCGCTAAGGATGCCCCTGGACCGCATGGCATTCTGGGTTTCCTTTTTGCCCGATGTCCACCGCAAGCTTCGGCCCGACGGCGTCCACCTGCACGGAATTGCCTACTGGTCGACCGTCCTCTCAGCCGATGTCGGCCGGCTCGATCAGGAGGTCCTTATCAAATACGACCCTCGGGATATCTCACGGATCTTCGTGCAGCGTCCATCAGGGCATTTTGTCGAAGCCCGGACCCGCAATCTTGCCTTTCCTTCCCTGACGCTGCGGGAATGGACTGCAGCGCAGCATCGCCAGCGCGCGACAGGGCGAGCCGAGCGCAACACGGACCATTTGCATCGGACGGCCCTCGCTCAGCGGCGCATTATTGACGAGGCTATCCAGAAGACGGTTCAGGCGCGCCAGAGACCTATGGACGCGCTGAACTCTTTCGGGGATGGCGTCGAATTCGGCTCGCTCAAGGGTATCGACTCGCGTCAACCTACGGCTCTTGAAGCCGCGGAGAGCCGTCAGCATGATCGACACGCCAGCCCACCTGACCGAGGATGCCGCACAGGTCCTAACCAGACCTGACCACGAGCGGATCTACTTCATCCGGTCGAAGCGCTGGATTCCATACCCGCGGGCCCGGCAGGTGCTTAACCAGTTCGAGTATCTGCTTGCCTTTCCTCGCGCGACCCGGATGCCCTCGCTCGCAATCTATGGCGACAGCGGCATGGGCAAGTCGATGATTGTCGAAAAGTTCAGGGATGATCACTCGTCCGTTCGATCCTCAGCCACCAGCCCTAATCCCCTCCTGTCTCCGCTAATCGCCTAAGTATCCCATTTCTGGGTGGTGTCGACGTCGGATGAAGGAGAACTCGGCCCCGCAGAGCGGTTCTAGCCTGTTCCACAAAGGCGCTTCCGCGGAATTGGCGTACTCACGCACCGCAGGGCTGTTCTAGAGAAATGCTCCACAAGGTTTAATCCTCACATACCATCAGTATTATCCCTCTTAATATCTAGTACCTATTAATAGAGAATTGTTCAGATGATTGGCTGTGAGAAATTCGCTTGTCGATTATTTTTCGCAAGTCTGTGATGCCCCTGATGATTCACTCAGTAAGGCTTGCTACTGCTGCCGGCTCATAGTCAATGGAGGTAAGTATGGGCGTCAATCTTCGGCCGATGGCGCGTGACTTCTCTATCAGTAGAGAGACTTTCACACCTACCAGTCATGATGTCGTGGATGGCGTGATCACAACGGGAACGCATAAGCTGTTGCGCTTCGACTTCGCTTCATACAACGCGGGAAACAAGGCCTTGGACGTCGGGCGGCCGGAGGACAACCCAGACCTGTTCGTATTTTCGTCCGGACACGGTCACTACCACCTCACAGACTTCAATAAGTATACCCTGTTCGACTCACAGGGCCGGAAAGTCGGGGACAGTTATAAGCAGGCGTTTTGCCTCACGGACACAACACCGGTGAGCTCCTCGGCAGACCCCGTTGCCTTTTACACCTGCGACTACCAAGGAATTTCGGCAGGCTGGGCGGACTGGTACCAATCCACCCTCCCGGGCCAGTACATCGCTATCGATGGGCTCCGGAACGGGATCTACAGGCTGCAGGTCACAACAGATTATATGAACTACTTCCAAGAAGATTACGAAAACGACAACACAATTTCGATTGGGCTTAAGATCAATGGCAACAAGGTGACTCGGTTTGACCCCTTCTGGGGCGGCAGCGGGAACGACAGGCTCACCGGCGGGTCTGGTAACGACAAGCTGTACGGCCAGTCCGGCAACGACCATCTCGTCGGCGGATCGGGCAACGACACGCTCACCGGCGGCTGGGGATTGGACGCGTTCGTGTTCGATGCCAAACTCGGCACCAGCCGTACCGATCGCAAGGTGAACTTCGACAAGGTTGCCGATTTCAGCGTGAAGGCTGACTCATTCTGGCTCGACAACGCTGTCTTCAAGAAGCTCGGAGGCAAGGGTTCGGAGGACCATCCGGCCAAGCTGAAGAAGGCGTTCTTCACCATCGGCGACCATGCCCAGGACAAGAACGACTATCTTATCTACGACGGCAAGACGGGCGTGCTGTCCTATGATGCCGATGGCTCCGGGGCGAAGGCCGCGGTGGAGTTCGCCGCGCTGAAGAAGGGTCTGAAGCTGTCCTACCACGATTTCTTCGTCATTTGACGGGCAAAAGAAAAGCTCCGGGGGGATAGGACCCACCGGAGCCTAAAAGCCTGTCAGCGAGGCTGTTTTAGCGGGGCTGACTGCCCTCCACGAAGCGGGGGCTCCGTTGCATTAACCTTGGCAGTTTAATGAAGGGCGGCCAGTCGAGGAGCCGTCCTGTTGTCCCTGTTCAAGCGCCGTCGCTTTCCCGTCGAGATCATCCTGCTGTGCGTGCGCTGGTACTGCAAATATGGCATCAGCTACCGGGATCTGGCCGAGATGATGCAGGAGCGCGGTGTCAGCGTGGACCCCTCTGGCCTGCCCCCTGAGAAGTGGTCCTCCCTGATGTATGGCTTTCAAGCCGAATGGAGGACAAGCGAATGAGCAAGAAGAGACACACGGCCGAGGACATCGTCGCGAAACTGCGGCAGGTGGAT
>NZ_JBVVAK010000067.1:0-45107 GCF_055792825.1 Microvirga sp. GN3 | reverse complement strand
ATCCACCTGCCGCAGTTTCGCGACGATGTCCTCGGCCGTGTGTCTCTTCTTGCTCATTCGCTTGTCCTCCATTCGGCTTGAAAGCCATACATCAGGGAGGACCACTTCTCAGGGGGCAGGCCACCCTCGGGAGAACATGGCACGGCCGGCCATCGACCCCCTCTTCCGCTCGGCCGCTGCTGCCTATGGATCTCGTGTCATCGGGGTCATCCTGAGCGGCCTCCTCAACGACGGAGCCTCAGGGCTCGAAGCCGTGAAGCGCTGCGGCGGCGTCACCCTTGTTCAGGACCCGGCCGATGCGATCGCCGAGGAGATGCCCAGGAGTGCCCTGGAGGCGACGACGGTTGACCTGATGGCATCCGGCAAACGGATCGGCGACGTTCTGGCCGATCTCGTGCGCGAGCCCGCTGGCCCAAGCGTTCCGGTTCCACCGGAAATCCGGCTGGAGGTCGATATCGCGGCAGGTGAACGGGTCGACAGCAAGATCATCGGTCAGTTCGCGGAGCCCGTCGCTCTCACCTGTCCCAATTGCAGCGGCGTTCTCTCCAAGGTGCGGGGAGGAAAACCGCTCAGGTTCCGCTGCCAGGTTGGACATGCCTTGACGGCCGCCGTGGTGGCGAAGGAGCAGGAGAGCGCCGTGGATGAGGCGCTCCGGATCGCCTTGCGCATCATCGAGGAGCGGGCCGAGCTGGTCAGCCGGATGGCCGAGGATGGGCGACGCAGCGGTCGCAAAGCCGTTGCTGAAATGTACGAGGAGAGAGCCATCGAATATCGGCGATATGCCGACACCCTGCGCCAGGCAGTTCTGCAATCCATGACGCCGCTCGGACTTCGGATGGACGAAGGGGCACAGGACAGCGAGGAATAGTCCATAGACCCGGCATCATATTTTGGGAGGTGGTACAATTCTTCGTAGTATGGCAAATCCTCTCCCGAGCTGGGAAATTTCATCGTGGCCGCCAAGAAGAACAACAAAAAAACCTCCTCCGAGACTGTCCAGAACCCTGAGGCTGCGCAGGGAGGCGGCGTCCTTGTCGTCGCCGTCGGAGCCTCGGGAGCGCATAGCGATTCCCTGGAGCGTTTTCTCGCGGAACTGACGATCGAACCCCGAATAGCTGTTGCCGTCGTCTTCCAGCAACGGGAGGCGCTGGACGAAGATCGCTTCAAGTCCACGCTGGCAGAACACGGCCGTCAACTGACCCTGGTCACCGACGGAGCACCGGCCGAGCCCGGCAAGATCTATTGGTCGAAGCCCAATATGATCCTGACCCTGGAAAATGGCCGCTTCCAGACCCGGATGGCTCAGGAGCCTCCGGGCGAACGCGGAACCATCGACAGCTTTCTCATCTCGGTCGCTCAGGACCAGGAAGCGCGCGCCATCGGTGTCATCTTCTCGGGTACCAGCGGTGATGGCACGCTTGGCGTCACGGCCCTGAAGGAGGCCGGCGGCCTGACGCTGGCCGAGGAAAGCCATGAGCATTCCGGCGAGGGGATCATCCCCAATCACAGCCCCGTCGCTCTCGTCGACTTCGTGCTGCCTCCCGAGGAGCTGGCGAAACGCGTGCAGCTCTATGTGAGCCACTTTGCGCGGTACAGCGAGGCGGCCCATGTCAATGCGGAGGCGGCCGAGATCACCGGGGCTCTGGCCGGCATCGCCACGATCCTGCGCAATCAGACCGGTCACGACTTTCATGGCTACAAGCCGAATACCTTCCTTCGGCGCGTTCAGCGCCGGATGCAGGTCGTGCAGACCGAGACCATCGAAGCCTATGTGGAGTTTCTGCGGACACAGGCGGATGAGGCGCAGAATCTCTTCAACGACCTCCTGATCGGGGTCACGCAGTTCTTTCGGGATCGCCGTGAATTCGAGCTTCTGGAAACCCAGGTGATCCCCAAGCTCTTCGAGGGCAAGACCCGTAACGACCAGATCCGGATCTGGGTGCTCGGCTGTTCCACCGGCGAGGAAGCCTATTCCATCGGCATCCTCCTGCGCGAGCATATGGCAGGGCTCGACACCGTGCCGCATGTCCAGATCTTCGCCAGCGATATCGATGGCCGTGCCCTCGCGGCTGCCCGGGTGGGCCGCTACACCGAGGCGGTCACGAAAGATGTCACGCCGGAGCGGCTGGCACGCTGGTTCGTGAAGGAAGGCAATACCTATTGCGTCGTCAAGGAGCTGCGGGAGATGTGCATCTTCTCGCAGCACAGCGTCATCAAGGACGCGCCCTTCTCGCGCCTCGACATGATCTCCTGCCGCAACCTGCTGATCTATCTCAACGCGGATCTTCAGGACCGGGTGATCCCGCTCTTCCACTTTGCCCTCAGGCCGGGCGGCTATCTGTTCCTCGGAAATTCCGAAAATATCTCGCGCCACACCAGGCTCTTTGCTCCGGTCGACCGGGGCTTTCGCATCTTCCAGCGCCTTGAGACGACCGCGAGAGTTCTGCCCGACTTTCCCTTCACGGCCGTCGACCGCCGGCCGACGGAGAGCCCCTCACCCCTGCGACCGCGCCGGATCGAGGGCAGTCTGGCGCGTCAGGCAGAGACCATCGCCGAACGCTATGCGCCGGCCTATGTGGTGACCGACGAGAACTTCGACGTCATGCATTTCTCAGGCCGCACGGGGCGCTACATCGAGCCGGCCGGCGGAGCGGCGACTCTCAATCTGCTGAATCTCGTCCATGGCGACCTGCGCCTCGATCTGCGCGCTGCTCTAACCAAGGCTGCGGAAGAGGATCGGATCGTCCAGCTGGACGGGCTTCGGATGGGAACGAACGGCAAGCGTCTGGTCGTCGATATCGTCGTGGAGCCTATCCGGGATCAACCGAACGCCGCGCCAGGTTTCGTCGTGCTCTTCAAGGACGGCGCGGCTCTCCCCGAGGAAGATAATACGGCCGAGAAAGGCTCCTTCCTGCGGGACGAGCATGTGCAGCGGCTCGAAACCGAGCTGCGTGTCACCCGTGAGCGGCTCCAGGCCACCATCGAGGAGTTGGAGAGCACGAACGAGGAGCTGAAATCCTCGAACGAAGAGTATCAGTCTCTGAACGAAGAGCTCCAATCCGCCAATGAGGAACTGGAAACCTCCAAGGAGGAGCTGCAATCCGTCAACGAGGAGCTGACCACCGTCAACGGCGAACTCGCGCATCGGGTCCAGGAACTCGGCCGTTCGAACAGCGATCTGAAGAACCTTTTGGAGAGCACGCAGATCGCCACGATCTTCCTCGACAACGAGCTGCGGGTGATGAACTACACGCCGGCCGTGACCGAACTTTTCCACCTTGTCGAAACCGACGTCGGGCGGCCGATTGCGCATATCAAATCGCGCATCGCCTATGACGACCTTCAGGACGACGCCCGCCGCGTCGTGCGGACCCTTGGCAGCGTCGACCGCGAGATCGAGGATGCTGCAACCGGCACTCGCTACATGATCCGCGTTCTGCCTTACCGCAGCATCGACAATTATATCGGCGGCGCCGTGGTGACCTTTACGGATGTCACTCCGTTGACCCGCGCGCAGCAGGCTCTGCGCGAAAGCGAGGAACGATTCCGCGCCATGGCCGAACAGGCGGAGGTCGGCATTGCCATGGTCGATCGCGATAGCCGCGTGATCTACATCAACGACCGTTATTGCGCGATGATCGGACAGCCCCGCAATCTGATCCTCGGCCGCACGGTCGACAAGCTGACATATCCCGACGACAATGGCCACAGCAAGCCGTTGCTGGAACAGGCGCTCGCCGGCGGCCAGCCCTTCGTGATCGAAAAGCGCCACCTTCATCCCGACCGTTCGATGATCTGGGTGAGAAGCAGCGTCAGCGCCCGGCGCGATGCGGCCGGCAAGGTGGTGGGCGGGCTCGCCGTTGCGATCGATCTGACGGAGCGGATCCGTGCCGAAGAGGCTTTGCGGGAAAGCGAGAGGCATGCAAAGCTCCTGATGGCGGAGCTGCAGCACCGCGTTCGCAACACCCTCGCCATCGTCCGTTCAATCACGAGGCGAACCGCCGCGAACAGCGAAACGGTCGACGACTACGCCATGCATCTCGAAGGGCGCATCGAAGCCTTCGCCCGCACCCAGACCATGGCAACGCGCTCGGCCGAGGCCGTCATCAATCTCGAAGAGCTGGTCAGGGATGAGTTGCTCGCTCACGCGGTGAGGGATGACGAGAAGGCTCATGTCGAGGGGCCGCCCGTCCGGCTGCGGGCCGCCGTTGCGGAAAAGCTGGGCATGGCGATCCACGAGCTCGCCACCAACGCCGTCAAATACGGTGCACTCTCGGAGAACGACGGCCATGTCGATGTGACCTGGCGCATCGAGGGTGTCGATGGTGACCGGAAGCTCACACTGGAATGGCGGGAAACGGGCGTCCGCATCGCAGCCTCGGCTCCGCGCAGGCGCGGCTTCGGCACCGAGCTGATCGAACGCACCCTTCCCTATGAGATCGATGCGACGACGGCACTGGAATTCACACCGGGCGGCGTCCGGTGCGTGATCGAATTTCCGCTCAACCAGCACACCGCTCTCATGGGCGTGCCGCAACCGTCGGACCGCCACGGTCAGGATGATCAGGCAAGCGAGCCTGGCCCTCCCTCCTGAAGATAAGGCTTGACCTGACGGGTCGCTGTGTTCTCCATTTGGCCGTCGAAAGCTGCCGCGCTTACTGCCTCCAGCCTGAGGATCTGCATTGGACTGGGACAAGATCAGACTGTTCTACGAAGTCGTCAACGCTGGGAATTTCACCCGTGCCGGCGAAAAGCTCGGAGTCAACCAGTCATCCATCAGCCGGCAGATCAGCGCCCTCGAGCATGATTTGAAGATCCCGCTCTTCCACCGGCATCCGCGTGGCCTTGTCCTGACGGAACATGGCGACCTGCTCTTCCGGGCGGCCCAGGATATTCGCCTTCGCCTGGAGGAAACCCGTCAGCGCCTGACCGAGACCAGCGAGCGGCCCGCCGGCGATCTCAGGGTCACGGCGACCGTCGGCATCGGCGGCATCTGGCTTGCCCGGCGCATCACGGAGTTTCTCGATCTCTATCCCGAGGTGCGCATCCAGCTCATTCTCACGAACGATGAACTGGATCTTGCGATGCGGGAAGCGGACATCGCCATTCGCCTGCGCCTGCCGGCTCAGCCCGATCTGATCCAGCGCCGTCTCTTCACCATCCAGTATCACGCTTACGCGGCCCATACCTATATCGAGCGCTTCGGAGAGCCGGAGACCATCGAGGACCTCGACCGGCATTCCATCGTCAGTCTGGGAGGCGATCAGCCTGCCTTCATCCTCGACCTGCATCACTTGGCGAATCTGGGGCGCAATCCCAAGGATCCCCGTCCGAGCCGCTTCGTGGTCAACGACAGCCTGGCGCTCCGGCAGGCCATCGAGAACGGAGCCGGGATCGGCATGGCTCCCGATTACGCGATGAGCAACAATCCGCGCGTGAAGCAGGTTCTGCGCGACGAGCAGATGCCGACTCTCGACAGCTACCTCGTCTATCCGGAGGAGATGCGCTCCGTGGCGCGCGTCCAGGTCTTCCGCGACTTCCTCGTCTCCAAGGCGCAGCGCTGGGATTTTTGATCCGGCGCGGACGCGACGAGGTCGCAACCTCATTTTCTCCACGATTCTTGGGCTACCTAAGACATTCCCGGAAACGCTTCAGGGCTTCACCCCTATGTCACGATCCTTCCTTGCTGTCTTGGCCATTGCCCTCGGCCTCCCCTTCCTGATCCTTTTGGCTCTCGTCTCATCAGCCTCCGGTGTCAGCCCGAGCGTGTTCACGCATGCGCTCACCCTCGTGATCGTGTCGGTGTTCCTGATGCTGGTGGTTTTCGAGATCAAGCGGATCGTGGATCTGCCGCCGGATGCTCATTGAGATCCGGCATCGCTTTCAAGAGAACTTGAGGATCGCGCTCCCGACGCTGGATCCTCAAGTTCCTACTCCGATCGAGGATGTAATTAAGCTGCGGCTCGCGACCGCTCCGGGCGCTCTTCAGCCGTCGCTCTCTCCAAAGCCAGCAGCAGAACGCCGATGTCTTCTTCAAGAAGATTGATGGCATTGCGAGCGTATTCGCGAAATTCCTGCTTGACGGCTTCAATCTCGCCATCCCACAGGCAATCTTCATACTCGGCATCGTAAAATGCGCGAGCGACCAGCTCTACTTGATAATCCATGTATGCCCCGCTGCACCGTTCCGGTGATTTGTTATTGCTCTGAGTCCGCGGCGCAAATACGCATTTTACATTATGAATCAACTGATCCGCCGCAGGACAAGGTCAGGCTTACAGCCCGTTTCGACTGATCCGCAACTCGCCACACGGACTACCCCCGAAGGAGTAGGCCGCACAGCAACGATCTCTATCTATAGGATAAGTGGCGGAATTTAGCCAAAAAGGATCAAGCGGCTGGCAATTCTTCTCACTCCCCCGCCATCAGGGCTTCGGCATTATCCTGTGAAAAATTGAGATGTCCGGCCGCCCACATGGCGGCTTGCGTTCTGTTGGAGGCCTTCACCTTCCGCAGGATGGCTTTGATGTGGACCTTCACCGTGGCCTCCGCCACGCCGAGCTCCCGCGCGATCACCTTGTTCGAGGACCCTTGGGTGAGGCACCGGAGGATCTGGGCTTCCCGCTCCGACAGCTTGCTGGGAAGCGATGCAGGATCGTTGGCCGGCCGGAAGGCAACGCCGTTGCCGAAATGGGCCCGGCCTTGCCGAACCTGATCGAGAAGCGTGAGCCCGATCGAAGCCGGAATATAGCTCTCGCCCAGGATCACGATCTCGAGCGCTTTGACCAGGGCATGCCGATCCATGCTCGTCGGACAGAACCCGTCCATGCCGGCATGGCTGAGCTGCATGACGGTTTCGGGATCCATTGCGTCGGTCAGAACGACCACGCGAGCCGATCGATACTGCGCTTTCAGCTCTGCCACGGCGGTCGTATATTCCTCCGCCGATCTATTCTCGCAGAGGACGAAGAGCACAGGCTCGTCATCGGTGAATGCGGGCAGACGCGACAGATCCTCATAAGGCTCTTTCGTGAGGATGAAGCGCGTTCCGGAGAGGATATGGCTGATGCCGGTGCGAAGCAGGAGATTCTGGCAGATCAGGACCGTGGTGACGTTCTGGAACGGATCCTGAGCGACGGGAAGAATCTGCTTATAGACAACATCGTGTCTCATGTGTGCTGTGCCCCCAAGTAACGTTCAGCGATGAACCGTGCAGGATCGTGACCCATCCGCATCGGACGTGAGGCGGGTGGCCTTCGTCGAAAGGTGTCGGATCCAGGAAGCCGATCCACAATTGGATCAAGCGTGGCGACAACAATCGGTACAGGCATTAGTTCCTCGACGCTATGGCCCCGAAAGGGGTAACTCTCCACGACTTGGGCGTTTTGAGATGCAGTGGCAATCTGCTCTGCACAACGAATAAGCAGAGCGCATTCTCGCTACGATGCGGTGATCACCCGGATCTGAAAGCAGTCGAGTCCCCGGCGTAGCATTGGACCTCCTCCGAAGAGGATCGCGACAACAAGCGCGTGATCTGCTCCTGCGAAAGCGCCTTCGAAAACAGATAGCCCTGCATCTCGTTACAGCCTGCCGTGTGAAGGAAATTCCTCTGGATCTCCGTCTCGACGCCTTCGGCCGTGACAGTGAGAGACATGGCATGGCCCAGCGATACGATGGCCTTGATCACCGCGGCGGCTTTGGTTCCCTGTCCAAGGCTCTGAGTGAAGGATCGGTCGATCTTGATCTTGTCGACCTCGAACCGATGAAGATAGCCCAGGCTCGAATAGCCCGTGCCGAAATCGTCCAAGGCAATGCGGAAACCGGCATTTCGCAAGGCTCGGAGCGTATCGGTCGTCCCGCCTTCTTCATCCAGAAGAACGCTTTCGGTCACCTCGAGCTCGATCCTGCAAGGATCCGCCCCGCATTCGCGCACGATGGCGATCACGTGATTGGCAAAATCGCCGGATCTGAACTGAACCGGAGAGAGATTGACGGAAACGAACACATCCGGCCAGCGTCGGGAGGCCAGGCAGGCCTGGCGCAGAATCCACTCGCCGAGCTGGACGATCAAGCCGGTCTGCTCGGCGACCGGAATGAACTGACTTGGTGGAATATATCCGCGCGTCGGATGCCGCCAGCGGGCAAGCGCTTCGACACCGATGATGGCGTCTCCGCCGACCGCAATCTGCGGCTGATAGGCGACTTCGAGACCCTCGCCGGATGCGAGCGCGATGCGAAGCTCCTCTTCGATGATCCTGCGCAGATTGACGGTCTCATCCATCTCCGGCGTGAAGATCCGATAACGGTTTCGCCCTTCGGCTTTGGCGCGATAGAGCGCGATATCGGCCTTTCTCATGAGCTCACTGCGATCCGTTCCGGCCTCGGGAGCGAGCACGATGCCGATGCTGGTGCCCACGAAGATGTGATTGCCCATGACGTCGTATGGCTCATGAGCCATGGCGAGAATCCGCTCGCAAAGAGCCTCAGGATCTTCCGCCCCACTCCGACAAACCTGCACGATGGCGAATTCATCGCCTCCCAGTCGAGTGATGGTGTCGTCTCCTCCGACGAGCCTGGACAGTCGAACCGAGAAATCGCGGATGAGGCTGTCGCCGACAGAATGTCCGAGGGTGTCGTTGACGTGCTTGAAGCGGTCGAGATCCAGCATCATCACGGCGATCCGCTCGCCATCCTGCCTGCGTGCGATGGCGTGGTTGAGCCGGTCCTCGAACAAGGCCCGGTTCGGCAGCCCGGTCAAAACGTCATGGAAGGCCAGATGATGGGCGTGGGCTTCGCTGGCCTTCAGTTCGAGAACGGTTCTTTCCAGTGCTGACATGGAGTGCTTCAGACGCTGCACCAGCACGCCGAGCAGAATGAGAATGAGGATAGCGGCGAGGACAGTCGCGGGCCCGATGGCACCGAGAAGACGATCTCCTGGCACTTCCGGCTTCCAGATGAAATAGCCGATGAGATCGCCCACATCGGACCGGATCGGCACCGATATCTCACCTGATTTCGGATTGTCGACAACGGAGAAGCGCAGTCCCTCGATCAGATTCCGTTCCGAGATCTGCTTGATGAAGTTGCCGTCGAGATACCGGATGCCGACCAGGAGAAATTCTCTGTCCTGCGGGTAAGACACCGCCTCCGATTCAGGAACGATCTTCATGACGCTCACCGCCGCGGGCCGCCCGAACAGTTCCAGCAGGTGAGCATCATGGACGGCTCTTCCCGTTGTCAGGTGCGTTGCCTCGGCGCTTTCCGCGGCATGGTCCTTGTGCAGGGAATCCGGCGCTCCGCGTACTCTTGCAATGAGGCTGCCGATACTCTCTCGAACGCGCTCGAATTCATGGTTCGAGACGCGCGTTGCATCCATCACCGCATTGATCGGCTCATCCCGGTCGTTCAGGATGTAGACTTCCTCCTGACCGAAGGTGCGGCTGAGCCAAACCCCGATATTGGCGTCGATCCATACGAGATCCAGCGGGCTCTTGGTGAGTTCCAGCACCGCATCATCCCAGACGGCGACCATTTCCTGCTGTTGAGCGAGTTCCTTGACGACGGCCCTGATGCTGCGCTCCGTCATACGAAGCTGGCGCTCGGCGGAGACGTCGTTGCTCTTGTCGACCGCCCAGAGGATCGAAACCGCCCCGAGAGACAGCGTCGTCAGAGCAACGAAAAGAACAGGCAGAACAACGCTGCGAATGAAAGGCAGCGCCTTGCGATCAAAAGAAACAAAAGACTTCAACACGTCGGCACCGGAGCGAATCCCGGCGCCGATGAGGCTAAAAAAGGGCCAGCGACGGGATCGCATTGAAAGATTTTTTGAGAATTTGGAACCGCCGGATTTTCACCGACTTGGCAGGAGGGCGTCGTGCCTTTGAGTTGCGCAATGTGCGTCTGGCAACTCAACCCGCCACAGGTATCATGCTGAGAACAGCAAATTCCATCGGCCGCACCGTAAAGTCAACGCACCGGTCATTCCGGCCCGATGCTTCGCATTTTAGAGTTAACGAACTTTTTCACTTACAATCGCTTCAGAAACGGGAAGGATGTCGACCGGGAATAACTAGGATCGGGCAATCTTCACATTGAAAATGTCGGAGCGCCCTCTCGCTCCACACGTGACCCGATGTGGACCCAAGCTTCTTCAGAGTATCTGAAAGGTCATTCTGGTTCCGCGTGGTCTTCCAAGGCCTGAATGAGCTCCATGCATTTCTCCGCGACGACGGCCGACACCTTCGGATCACCATGGTGATGACGCATGGCCACGGCGTTCGCCTGCTCGAACAGATCGGTCAGATTTCCGGAGATGAAGGGGCGGGAGCTTGGAAACTCGAAGGATTTGGGCTCGGAATGGGATTGCGTTTTCGCAGGACGCTTGGGCTCAAACAGCGTCAGAACCTCACATCGGTCGGCAATTTTCTTGAGATCCTTGAACGCGATGATCTCGGCCATGTCCACTCCTACGCAACAATTGAGCCCTGCTTTATCCTCTTCCAACGCCGAGGTCATGGGGCCTGGATAAAAAACAAACGGTTCATGAAAACCGTTCCAGAGAATAATCGCTGCGGGCAGGAATGTGACCCGCCTCTTTCGGGTTAGCGAATCTGAGCGCCTTCAATCCAATCGTTCTCAACAGCTCTGAACAGCGCCGGATCTCATTTTCCGGCATCGCACATACCGTTGATGGCGAGGTCGTAATCATCGCTCCCAGGAATGACGGAGCCCTGCCGGCTGTCTTGCACCATCGACGCTCCAGGCGCCCGGACCGGCAAAGACGAACAGAAGGAACACGAAGCAATACAGGATGGCTGCATCGCCGCCGTTGAGCGCCGGGTATGGGCTCTGGGGAGCATGAAACATCCAATAGGCCACGGCCATCTCGCCGGCGAGAAGGAAGGCGACGGGGCGGGTGAACCACCCGATCAGGATCAGAAAGCCTCCGATGAGTTCGAGGATGGCGCCGATCCCGAAAAGCGAGAGGAGCGGCGGCATTCCGCTTTCAGGAGGGGCCGGGAAGCCGAACAGCTTCTGCGTTCCATGTTCCATGAAGATCAGCGCCGTGACGATCCTCAGAACGGCCAGGGCATAGGGTGACCAACGATCGAGTGTAGCGGACATCGGACTAGGGCCTCCTGCCTGTGATCTGCGGCCTCGAGGCGGGCGCAGGTCCCTGACTGCTGGCTATGACAGACGAACATCGCTCCCGTGTCCGATGTTCCTCCCCTCGGCCCTGAATCGATCTCATTGGTTACTTTATTACACACACTCACGCTAAATTGAGGCCTCCGGTCTCGTGCCCGAGACGATCTAACCTTGCCCGGCGGGAGATTCGTGCCAGCTTGTCCCTCAGCATCATGGAGGTCGGGATGGGTCCAAGGCGTCTTGGCATGGTTGCGGCTCGGATGATCGCGGCTCTCATGGCCGCATTGCTCTGGCTGCCTGCCCCGGATGCGCGAGCGGACACGGAAGTGGACGTGGCGCTCGTCCTTGCCGTGGATGTTTCCCGTTCCATGGATCCGGACGAACAGGAGCTGCAGCGCGAGGGCTTCATCGAAGCCTTCCGATCACCCCAGGTGCATGACGCCATCCGCAACGGCATGCTGGGCCGGATCATTGTCACCTATTTCGAATGGTCGGGCGTCGATTATCAGCAGGTCATCGTTCCCTGGACCATCATCGACGGGCCGGAGGCTGCGATGAAATTCGCGGACGGCCTGCACGACAATCCGATCGGCCGCGTGCGGCGCACATCGATCTCGGGTGCCATCGATTTCGGCGCGAAGCTTCTGGAGCAAACCGGCGTCGAGCCCATCCGCCGCGTGATCGACATCTCGGGCGATGGACCCAACAGCAGCGGGCGCGGCGTCGTTGCGGCACGCGACGAGGCGGTTGCGAAAGGCATCACCATCAATGGGCTTCCCATCATGCTCAAGCGGCCGAGCGGCATGGGCGATATGGAGAATCTCGATCTCTATTACAAAGGCTGCGTCATCGGCGGCGAAGGCGCATTTCTCGTTCCTGTGCGCGAGCGCCAGCACTTTTCCGAAGCCATCCGCACGAAGATCATCCGCGAGATCGCAGCACTTCCCGCACAGCCGCTGTTTCAGACGATTCAGGCGACAACACCCGTCAACTGCATGGAGGGCGACCGCGGCATGTATCGCTGGGACCGCTGGGATCGGAATTGATATGACTTCGAACGAGGCTCATTCCAGCGTGATGTTCGCCGTTCTAATCACCTTCTCCCACTTGGCGCCTTCATCCTGCATATAGGCGGCCATTTCCGACGGCGAGCTTTGAAGCACATCGATGCCGGCGCCGATCAGCTTGTCGCGGATCTCCGCATTGGCGATCACGCGGCGATAGGTGTCGTTGAGCTTGGTGATGATCTCGGTCGGCGTGTTTGCCGGGGCGACGAATCCCTGCCAGGCCCAGGCCTCGAATCCCGGATGATGGGCCGCCACCGGCGGCACGCCCGGAAGGCCCGAGAATTCCTGCGGCGATGCGACGGCAATCGCTTGAATCGGACCGGAGAGCTGCGAGCGCGCGGTGGCGAAGTCGATGAACATCATGTCCACCTGTCCCGCGACTAGATCCTGCACGGCCGGAGCAGCACCGCGATAAGGCACATGAGTGAGTTTGATGCCGGTTCCTTGCGAGAGCAGTTCCGTCGCAAGGTGGAACGGGCTCCCTAAGCCCGGCGTCGCATAATTGATGCGGCCGGGATTCTTCTTCGCCTCGGCCACGAGTTCCGGGACGGATTTCACCGGCAGCTTGTTCGTGTTGACGAGGAGCACGAGCGCGAAGCGCCCGGTGAGCGAAATGGGGGTGAAGTCCTTGTAGGGATCGAAGGAAAGCTTGCGATAAAGCGTGCGGTTCGTCGCAAAAGTCGCCGTGTCGCCCAACAGGAGCGTGTAGCCGTCGGGCTCCGCCCGCGCCACCGTCTCGGCGCCGATATTGGTGCCGGCGCCAGGTTTGTTCTCGATGACGAATTGCTGCCCGAGCTGCTCGCCCATGGCGGCAAAGACAAGACGGGCGAAGAAATCCGTTCCGCCACCGGCCGCATAGGGAACGATCACGCGGACAGGCCGGGTCGGGTACGCGGATTGCGCGAAAGCAGACCACGGCGACAGGGTCGAGGCGGCGGAAGTGGCCGCCATGGTCTTGAGAAGGCTGCGGCGGGTCTGACTCATGGCGTTCTCCCGGACATCGGTCCCGTTCTGGTTCAGGCGTCCGGCAGCACATAGCGGGGAAGCCTCCTCCGGCCAGGGCTCAACAGGACGAAAGGGCGTTCATCTTTTTTGCCGCTACGCCTGAACATGCGGGCCGCCCCGGCATTCCCCGTGGGCAGTTCATGAACAGGAGACGATGAATGGGCGTGAAAAAGGAAGAGAAAAAGGAACAGGAAGATCTGATCGATGCCGGCTCGGAATTGTCCTTCCCGGCCAGCGACCCTCCGTCCTATACGGGCGGCTCGGCCGTCGCAGGGCCGCCTCCGCAGGATGAGCCGGCGCGGGAGCCGGTTACCAAGGCCGTCTCCAACCCTGAGGAGGTGAAGCCGGCGGTGGACGCCCCGCAGGATACCGATTCCGCCCAGGCCGGAGACGCGTCCAAGCGCTCCTCCGGCGGCACCGATCCTTGACTCTGTGGCGTGCCAACCCCATCGCCGATCTCTGACACGTCCCTGGTGGCACGGCGTGCCAGAGATCGTCGTGGAATCCCCTGCCGAATTCGAGGACCTTCATCCTGCCTTCATCTTGGCAGTGGCATCTGCCTTGGGTGACTCTAAAATGATCTCTGATCCCTTTCGGGATCAGCTATGGATTCGAGAATTGGCCCGAGAGGGACCGCCTCAAGGAAGTGATCTGCACCGATGGTGACCACCAGCATTCCGACGACACCGTTTTCCGACCAGCGTCCCGGTACATCCGGCCTGCGCAAGAAGGTAACCGTCTTCCAACAGTCCCGATATGTGGAGAACTTCATCCAGTCGATCTTCGATACCGTCGAGAACAAGGATAGCTCGACCCTGGTCATCGGCGGCGACGGGCGCTTCTACAACGAATCCGTGGTCCAGACCGCGATCAAGATGGCGGCGGCGAACGGCTTCGGACGCGTTCTCGTCGGGCAGAAGGGCCTGCTCTCCACGCCGGCTGCCTCCTGCGTGATCCGCAAGCATAAGGCCCTCGGTGGCCTCGTGCTATCCGCCAGCCACAATCCGGGCGGACCCGATGGCGATTTCGGCATCAAGTTCAACATGTCCCATGGTGGACCGGCGCCGGAATCCTTCACGGAAGCGGTTTTCAAGCGCGCCAGCGCGATCACCGAATACAAGATCGCCGATGATGCGGATGTCGACCTCAGCCGCATCGGATCGACCAAGGTCGGCGCCATGGCGGTCGAGGTGATCGATCCTGTCGCCGATTACGCGGAGCTGATGGAGCAGCTGATCGACTTCGAGAAGATCGCCGACTTGTTCCGCTCCGGCTTCCGCATGCGCTTCGATGCGCTCAGCGCCATCACGGGTCCCTATGCGAAAGCCATTCTCGAAGGCCGCCTCGGCGCGCCTGCGGGCACGGTCGTCAATGGCGAGCCGAAACCCGATTTCGGCGGCCACCATCCCGATCCGAATCCGGTCCACGCCCATGATCTCATGGAGCTGATGCTCGGCCCCGACGCCCCCGATTTCGGCGCGGCCTCCGACGGTGACGGCGACCGCAACATGATCGTGGCGAAGGGCCTCTTCGTGACGCCGAGCGACAGCCTCGCCATCCTCACGAGCCATGCGCATCTCGCTCCCGGCTATGCCAAGGGCCTTTCTGGTGTGGCCCGCTCCATGCCGACGAGCCGCGCCGCCGACCGGGTTGCGGCAAAACTCGGCATCAACTGCTTCGAGACGCCAACCGGCTGGAAGTTCTTCGCCAATCTTCTCGATGCCGGCCTCATCACCCTCTGCGGCGAGGAGAGCGCGGGCACCGGATCGAACCACATTCGCGAGAAGGACGGCCTCTGGGCCGTGCTGCTCTGGCTCAACATTCTGGCCGTCACCAGAAAGTCTGCCGATCAGATCGTGCGCGAGCATTGGGCCACGTTCGGGCGCGACTACTACACCCGCCACGATTACGAGGAACTCGAGACCGCACCGGCCAGCGAGCTGATGGACGCTCTGCGGGCCAAGCTCCCCACCCTCTCCGGCCAGCGCTTCGGCGGGCTTACGGTCCAATCCTGCGACGACTTCACCTATACGGACCCGGTCGACCAATCGGTGACGCCGAAGCAGGGTATCCGCATCCTTTTCGCCGAGGATGCCCGCGCCGTGTTCCGCCTGTCGGGCACCGGGACGTCGGGCGCGACGCTGCGCGTCTATCTCGAACGATTCGAGCCGAATGCCGACCGGCACAACCTGCCGACCGCCGAAGTTCTGGCTCCTCTTGCCCAGGCCGCAAACGAGATCGCCGAAATCGCGGCCCGCACGGGACGCGACAAGCCGAGCGTCGTGACCTGACGCACGTTTAATAGGTTTCCCAGAGTCCTGGCGTCGCCAGCTCCAGAAGGTGACCGTCGGGATCCCGGAAATAGAGACTGGTCCCGCCTCGGGACCAGGTCGTCCTGCTCTCGATGGGGATGCCGCGCTCCTGAAGCCGTCCCTCCCATGCGGCCAGTTCATCCCCTGAAACGGCAAAGCCGATATGCAGCGGCCCCTGCCCGTCATGGCCGGGGATCGTCCCGCCGGGTGTGGGCATATCCTCGCTCGACCCACCGCGCAGGAAGAGCAGCAGCACGCTTTTCCCGCCCACGTCGAAGGCGCGCATGCGCTGGTTGCTGAAAAGCAGTCTCAGGCCGAGATCGCCCTCATAGAAGGCTTGTGCGCGCGCTAGGTCGTCGACATAGAGCGCGGTCTCGAGAACGGCGTTCAGCTTGGGCATGGCTACCTCGTGATCCTGATTGCCTGCATTTTGTCCTCCGGTACCTTTTCCATGTCCAGTTACCCTTGAAATCCCGGCCTTTCCGGGCGGCGAAAAATTGGGCAATGATGCTGACCTTTTGGTCTTGAAACGGGTCTGCCGCCCCCTTATCTATTGCATTGCAACACGGCGATTGGCGTCGCAGCGTTGCTGCCCTTCTTGGGCGTTTCCTCCCTAAACTTCGGGCCGTTGGCAACAACGGCCTTTTTTCTTGCCCGAAGCCCACAGGACGATGCGATCGGGGCGGCTCAGGAACCTCCCGTAATCCCGGCTGTTTTCCCCATGGGAGCCCGGGAGAGGTCCATGTCCAGCCATTCGGAAAAACCCACCTACACTGACATTCCGCCTACGCACACGATCAAGCCGATGGATGCGCCGCCTTTGGCCAGAGGCTCGACCACCGCGCAGTTGAAGGGCGATATCGACAGCGGCCGCACTGGCGACAAGAATGCCGTGTTCGATCCTGCTCTCTCCCCGCTCGGCACCGATGACGAGGCTGGAGGCTTTTCGCCGAACCCGGAACAGATCGATCTTGCGCGGCACCAGGAAAGCGCCGCGCGCTGGCAGGACGGCGCCGAGAAGGACAGCTATGCGCATCAGGATTCCCGCAAGGCCCTTTACGCTTTCGTCGGCTTTATCGGCCTAGTGCTCGTCGTGTTCGTCGGCGCTTCTTCGATCTTCTGATTGCGACTAAAACCGCCCGACGCTGTCCCGGATCACCAGCTCCGTCTCCAGTCGGATCCGCTTGGGCGATGGCCGCCCCTGCAGCAGATCGATCAGGGCCGATGCCGCAGCCTGTCCCAATTCCCGTCGCGGCTGATGGATCGTGGTCAGCGACGGCTCGGCCACGGCGGCAAACTCGATATCGTCGAATCCAGCTACAGAGATGTCCTCGGGCACTCTAAGTCCAGCGGAGAAGAGGGTGCGCATCAGGCCGATGGCCATCTCGTCGCTGGTGCAGAATACGGCTGTCGGACGGCTGGATCGGGCCACCAGGTTCCGCCCCGCCATCACCCCTGACTCGATCGTATAGTCGCCCGGGATGACGAGGGCGGGATCAAACGGCAGGCCGGCTGCCTCCAATCCGTCCTTGAACCCCTGGAAGCGCTCGCGCTCCAGGATGTTGCCGGCGGGGCCGCTCACATAAGCGATGCTACGATGACCATGGGAGGCCAGATGCTGCGTCATGCGTGAGGCCGCAGCGCGGTTGTCGATCTCGATCTGCGGAATGTCCACTCCCGGAATCGCTTCGCAGGCTGCCACGAGCGGGATCGTGATCCGGGCCGGTTTTCCCTCCCCTTCACGGCTCTGCCCGAACAGGTGACCGTTGAGAAGAATGGCGCCGTCCACCCTGCCTGCTGCCGTGAAGGCGGCGAAATGCGCTTCCTTCTCGGGCGAACCGTCGAGGTCGCTGATGATCATGCCGTAGCCGGCTTCGAAAAGCGTTTCCTCGATGCCGCGCAGGATCTTGGAGAAGAAAGTGTTTGCAAGGTCCGGCAGAACGACCAGTACCATATAGGTCTTCTGCGAACGGAGGGTGCGCGCCGCAGGGTTCGGAACGTACCCAGTCTTGGCGATGGCCTCCAGCACCCGCGCCCGAGCCTCGGGTGAGACACGCTCCGGCGTCGCAAGGGCCCGGCTGACCGTCGCGGTCGAGACATCGGCGAGCTTGGCGACATCCTGGATCCGCGCTGCGCGGCTGGAAATGCCGTCCTGCTCCGGCCCGTCCTTTTGCCCGAAATCGTCCATGGACCTCCCCCTACCATGGTTCTGTTTGACAGAAGCCATCGTTTCGGTAAAGTTGCATGTAATCGATTACATAGGGCAGTTGTCGAGCCTTTCGATAGCCCTAGATCGTCGAATGTCCCGCCAGAGGACAGACTGACAGCCAGGAGGAACCGAATGCCAGCGCACGCCCCGTCCAGCTGATCCTTACCGCACAGTTCCTCGACGACCGCCTCCGTCTCGACGGAAGCGGGCGATGTAGCTCATCCGGAGCCGTTTATGGAATCCGTTCTTCGCGCAGAGAGCATCTCGAAATCCTTCGGACCCATCGAGGTCCTGAGCGGCATTTCGCTGGATCTGAAGCCCGGCGAAGTTCATGCCGTGATCGGCGAGAACGGGGCTGGCAAGTCGACCCTGATGCGCATCCTGTCGGGCCATCTTGCAGCCACGAAAGGCAGCCTGCACCTGCACGGCCAACCAATTACCTTCTCGGGACCTGTGGATGCGGAAAGCCAGGGCATCGTTCTAGTCCATCAGGAGATCCTGCTCGCACCCGACCTGACGGTCGCGCAAAATCTCTTCCTCGGGCGCGAGATCCGGCGCTTCGGCTTCGTCGACGACGCGGCCATGCGCGAGCGGACGCGGGCCATCCTGCGTGAACTCGGCACGGGCATCGATCCCGACCGTGAGGTCAGCCGCCTGTCCATCGCCGACCGGCAGCTCGTGCAGATCGCCCGCGCGCTTCTCGTGCCACACAAAGTGGTTGCCTTCGACGAGCCGACAGCCGTGCTCACGCCCATCGAGGCCGAGAGCCTGTTTGAGATCATCCGCAAGCTACGCTCCCAGGGCGTGGCGGTGCTCTATATCTCGCACCGCCTGAACGAGGTGAAGGCCATTGCCGATCGCGTCACAGTGCTGCGCGATGGACGCCACATCGCCACCCGCGACATCGAAGGACTGGAGCCACTGGAGATGGCGCGCCTCATGGTGGGCCGCGACATGTCCAAACTCTATCCGGAAAAGCCCGCGACAGCCTCCGACCAGCCCCTTCTGAGCGCGCGCGACATGGCCGTTCCAGGCTATGTGGAGAACGCATCCTTCACTCTGCATAGAGGCGAAATCCTCGGCTTCGGTGGGCTGATCGGCGCGGGCCGCACTGAGCTATTCGAGGCGTTGGTGGGCCTTCGTGCGGGACATGGCACGATGACTCTCGACGGTAAACGGGTTCATTTCCGCGACGCCCGCGAAGCCATGGCGGCGGGCATCGTCTATCTCTCCGAGGACCGGAAGGGGAAAGGCCTGCTGCTGCAGCAGAACCTTCGGGTCAACCTGACCCTGGCGGCCCTCGAGAAGTTCAGCCGCGGCTCCTTCATCGATGGGGGCGGCGAGGAGAAGGCGCTCGACAAGGCGATCAAGGATTTCGACATCCGCACCCGGCGCCGCGATCTTCTCGCCGGGCAGCTCTCCGGCGGCAACCAGCAGAAGCTGCTGCTCGCCAAGATGATGCTGGTGGAGCCGCGCATCGTCATCATCGATGAGCCGACGCGTGGCGTCGATATCGGCACCAAGGAGCAGATCTATCGCTTCATTGCGTCGCTCGCCGCCGAAGGCCGCGCGGTCGTGGTCATCTCCTCCGAGATGCAGGAGCTGATCGGCCTCTGCCACCGGGTCGTCGTGATGCGCAACGGACGGGTCGCAGGTGAAGTCGCTCAAGCCGACCTGTCGGAAGATTCCATCGTTTACCTCGCCACTGGCGTTCACGAAGAGAGGGCGGCGGAAATCGCCGCAGGCCACGCATGACCGAAACCGTGCTTCGCTCCAGCGCTGAAAAACGCCGGTTCACCATCGACATGCGGGCTCTCTCGCCCTTCATCGCGCTCATCGTACTCATCATTGCGGGCGCGCTGATCAACCCGGACTTCCTGACCGCGTCGAACCTGCTCAACGTGGTGACACGCTCGGCCTTCATCGCCATCATCGCGGTCGGTGCCACCTTCGTCATCGCCGGCGGCGGGCTCGATCTCTCCGTCGGTTCCATGGCGGCACTGACGGCCGGTGTCATGATCCTGACCCTGAACAATCTCGGCGGCGGAGACGTGAGTACCCTGGCGCTCGGCATGCTCGCCGCTATTGCCTTGAGTGCGGCCTGCGGCCTGGCGAATGGTCTCATCGTCACTTTCGGGCGCATCGAGCCCTTCATCGTGACGCTCGGCACCATGGGCATCTATCGCTCACTCGTGATCTGGCTGGCCGCGGGCGGCACCATCACCATGCGCAATTTCGAGCTGCGTGAGCTCTACCGCCCGGTCTATTTCGACAGCATCCTCGGCATCCCGATTCCGATCATCGCCTTCCTGGTGGTGGCCGCCATCGGCGCGCTGATCCTCTACCGCACCTCTTTCGGCCGCCATGTGGTCGCACTCGGCTCCAACGAGGATGTAGCCCGCTATTCGGGCGTGCCGATCTGGCGTGTGCGCACGCTTACCTATGTCATCCAGGGCATCTGCGTCGGCATCGCCGTGCTCATTTATGTGCCGCGCCTGGGCTCGGCCACACCGACCACAGGCCTCTTATGGGAATTGCAGGCCATCACCGCCGTGGTCATCGGCGGCACCGCCCTGAAAGGCGGTATCGGCCGGATCTGGGGCACGGTGGTCGGTGCCGTGATCCTCGAACTCGTCGCCAACATCATGGTGCTATCGAACTTCGTCTCCGAGTTTCTCGTGGGCGCGGTGCAGGGTGCCATCATCATTATCGCCATGCTCGTGCAGCGGTCCGTTCACCGCGGGCGATGAAACCGGTGGGGGCCTACCGGACAAGGGACAAAGGCCCCAAACCAAACCCTCCAGGGAGGAATGAGATGAAAGCAACGGTACTGAAGATCGCGGTGGCAGCAGGCCTGATGGCCGGTGTCGCCACCGGTGCGACTGCTCAGCAGAAGAACGTGACGATCGGCGTCTCGATCCCGGCCGCGACCCATGGCTGGACCGGCGGCGTGGTCTATCACGCGCAGGAGACCGCAAAGCTGCTCGAGAAGGCCTATCCGGGCCTCAAGGTCGTGGTGAAGACCTCACCGGACGGCGCTTCGCAGGCGAATGCGCTGGACGATCTCACCTCGCAGAAGGTGGATGCGTTGGTGGTCCTGCCCTTCAACTCCGACGAGCTGACGAATCCGGTCCGCGAGATCAAGAAGCGCGGTACCTTCATCACCGTCGTCGACCGCGGCCTCAAGGATTCGTCGATCCAGGACATCTATGTTGCCGGCAACAATCCGGAATTCGGCCGCGTCGCCGGCAAGTACTTCGTCGACAACCTGAAGCAGGGCAACGTCGTCGTCTTCCGCGGCATCCCAACCGTGATCGACGAGGAGCGCGTGACGAACTTCGAGAAGGCTCTCGAAGGGTCGGGTGTGAAGGTGATCGACAAGCAATATGCCAACTGGAACCGGGACGATGCCTTCAAGGTGATGCAGGACTATCTCGCCAAGCACCCGAAGATCGATGCCGTCTGGGCCTCGGATGACGACATGGCGCTCGGTGTCATGGAAGCGATCCGTCAGGCTAAGCGCGAGGACATCAAGTTCGTCCTCGGCGGCGCCGGCATGAAAGACATGGTCAAGAAGGTCATGGACGGCGACAAGATGATCCCGGCCGACGTGTCCTATCCGCCATCGATGATCGGAACCGCCATGGGCGTCACCGCGGCGCATTTCTACACCAGCGCTCCCATGCGCGGCACCTACGTGCTCAACGCTCAGCTGATCACGAAGGACAACGCCAAGGAGCATTACTTCCCGAACTCGCCGTTCTAATTGGGCGACGTGGCTCTCGCCTCTTCCTCATGGGAGAGGCGAGGCAACGGCAAGCCGCTCGACATCCTTGCGGCTTCCCCTTGCCGATACTCACGTTCACTCACGCCATCTCGGGAGTTCACCCATGAAGACCATGAAGGGTCCCGGCCTTTTCCTTGCGCAGTTCGCAGGCGACGAGGCTCCGTTCAACTCGCTCGACGCGATCTGCCGCTGGGCGGCCTCCCTCGGCTATAAGGGTGTTCAGATCCCGACCTGGGATGCGCGTCTGATCGATCTGAAGAAGGCTGCGGAGTCGGACACGTATTGCGACGAGATCGCCGGCATCGTGCGCTCGCACGGCATGGAGATCACCGAGCTCTCGACGCATCTTCAGGGCCAGCTCGTCGCCGTGCATCCGGCCTATGACGAGGCCTTCGACGGGTTTGCGGCCCCTGAGGTGCGCAATAATCCGAAGGCCCGGCAGCAATGGGCGGTGAACCAGATGCTGATGGCGGCCAAAGCCTCGAAGCGTCTGGGGCTAAACGCCAGCGTCACCTTCTCCGGCGCGCTCGCCTGGCCCTTCATGTATCCCTGGCCGCAGCGTCCCGCCGGCCTCATCGAGACCGCCTTCGAGGAATTGGGTCGCCGGTGGAAGCCGATCCTCGACGCGTACGAGGAAGCAGGCTGCGATGTCTGTTACGAGATCCATCCCGGCGAGGACATCCACGACGGCGCCACTTTCGAGCGCTTCGTCGATGCGGTCGGTGGACATCGACGCGCCTGCATCAACTACGATCCGAGCCATTTCCTGCTGCAACAGCTCGACTACGTCGCCTTCATCGATCTCTATCACGAGCGCATCAAGGCCTTCCACGCCAAGGATGCGGAGTTCAATCCGTCTGGCCGCATCGGCGTCTATGGCGGCTACGAGAACTGGATCAATCGCGCCGGACGCTTCCGCTCGCTCGGCGACGGGCAGGTGGATTTCAACGCCATCTTCTCCAAGCTCGCGCAATACGACTACGATTCCTGGGCGGTGCTGGAATGGGAATGCGCCCTGAAGCACCCGGAAGACGGGGCGCGGGAAGGCGCCGAGTTCATCAATGCGCATATCATCCGCGTCACGGAAAAGGCCTTCGACGATTTCGCATCTGGTGGAACGGACGAAGCAGCGAACCGCCGGATGCTCGGCATCGACGCCGCATAAGCCTTGAGGGGGCAACATATGACGATTGCAGGATCACCGGATCAGAAGCTGAACCGCCGCCTACGTCTCGGCATGGTCGGCGGCGGACGCGGCGCCTTCATCGGCGCCGTGCACCGCATCGCCGCCCGTCTCGACGACCGTTGGGAACTGGTGGCGGGCGCCCTCTCGTCCGATCCGGAGCGGGCCAAGGCCTCCGGCGAGGATCTGCTCCTCAAGCCGGATCGCATCTATGGCGATTTCAACGAAATGGCCCGTCGCGAACGGCGGCTGAAGGACGGCATCGATGCGGTCGCCATCGTCACGCCGAACCACGCTCATGCCGCAGCGGCGCGCGCTTTCCTGAAGGCCGGTATCCACGTGATCTGCGACAAGCCGCTGACGACCACCTGCCGCGAGGCGGATCAGCTTGCAAAGCTCGCCCGTGAATCCGGTCTGATCTTCGCCGTCACACACAACTACACAGGATATCCGCTCGTGCGGCAAGCCCGCGCCATGGTGCAGGCGGGTGAGCTCGGGGCCATCCGTGTCGTGCAGGTGGAATACGCGCAGGACTGGCTCGCCACCCGCATGGAGGAGACCGGCAGCAAGCAGGCCGAATGGCGCACGGATCCGGCCCGCTCGGGCCCTGCCGGCGCCGTCGGCGATATCGGCACCCATGCCTTCAACCTCGCCGAGTTCATCGCGGGCGACGAGGTCGCGTCCCTATCGGCGGAACTGCACACCTTCGTGGAGGGTCGCAGGCTCGACGACAACGCCCACATGATGCTGCGCTTTGCGTCAGGCGCCAAAGGCATGCTCTGGTGCAGCCAAGTGGCGGCCGGCCTCGAGAACGGACTTCGCATCCGTGTCTATGGCGAGAAGGCGGGCCTCGAATGGCATCAGGAGAACCCGAACTATCTCACCTTCTCAGCGTTGGGTGAGCCGCCCCGCACCATCCGCCGCAACGGCTATGGTGCCGATGAGGTCTCCCGCGCCGCCTCACGCATCCCAGGCGGCCATCCGGAAGGCTATCTCGAAGGCTTCGCCCAGCTCTATACCGATGTCGCCGAGCAGATCACGGCGCGGATCGAGAACCGCAAGCCCAATCCTCTCTCGCTCCAGGTGCCGACCGTCGAGCACGGCGTGCGCGGCGTGCGCTTCATCGAGGCCGCCGTGCGGTCTTCGCAGCGCAAGGCGGCCTGGGTCGATCTCTAATCCGTTTGGCACTCGGGGCCGGCCCAGCCGGTCCCGAGTGCAACTCCCTTGAAATCGCCTCCGCAATCATGACGTATAGGGTGATCACGCCCTAAGCGGACTAAACGATTTCAAGATGGCTGCCACGCATCACCACCACGGCCTCGAGGACCTGAACGACACCCAGAAGCGAGTGCACCGGATTCTGTGCTCCGCCCAGAACCCGCTCTCGGCCTATGAGGTTCTCGACAAGATGCGGGCCAAGGGCGCCGTCACGCCGCCCACTGTCTACCGATCCCTGGACAAGCTGATCGAGAAGGGCCTCGCTCATCGGCTCGAGAGCCTCAATGCCTATGTGGCCTGCAAGCATCCCCATCACGAGCACGACATGGCGGCCTTCGCCATCTGCGAGAGCTGCGGACTGGTCAAGGAGTTCACGGACCCGCATATCAGCGATCGCCTCGCCCATTGGGGCGACGACCATGCCTTCTGCACCAAGAAGGTAACGGTCGAGATTCGGGGCTTGTGCGAATCTTGCGCAAAATAAGCTTAAGCGTAGGAACATCGGCTTATTTTATACGTTACTACATACCAATGCGTCGCAAACGCCGTCTTTTCTGTGTCTGAACGCCAACTTCCTTTGCGGAATATGCACGGCTGCAAGCGCTTTTCGCAACGATAGCACATTGTCAGCTTCGCATTTTACCTATATGAATATATAGGTTCCGTAATAACAGGAGTGTGGCTCATGAGCACCAAGGCCCTCAGGAAAGAAGAAGAGGACAACCTCCTTCGTCGTGCAGACGATCTGTGCCGCCAGAACAATCTCAGGCTCACGCCGATTCGCGAGCGCGTTTATCGCGAGCTGGTCCAGAGCGGCGGCCCGGTTGGGGCTTACGATCTGGTCGACCGTCTCAGCAGCGAAAAGAAGCGCCTTGCCCCGGTCACGATCTATCGCGCTCTCGACTTCCTGCGCGACGCCGGTCTCGTCCATCGTCTGGCAACCCAGAACTCCTACGTCATCTCCCACGGCCAGCCGGACGTGAACGCGATGAAGATCATGTTCGTCGATTCCAAGACGGGCGAGACCATCGAGGTTCATTCGACCGAGGTTGCAGAGGCTGTGAAGAAGGCCGCCGAACAGGCCGGCTTCAAGTCCGTCTCTCCCTTCATGGAAGTCGAAGGCGAGATTGCCCAGTAATTTCCAAGAGCAAAAGGCAGGATCCGAAACCGACTCTGCCTTTTCGAGACCTGAAACTTAAAAGGCCGGGCATTGCCCGGCCTTTTCTTTTTCTTGGCGCATCGGATGGATCCCAGAAGTGGGAGCCACTTTTCACGTCCGATGCTTTATTCCGCCGCCAGGGCCTGGCGATGGGGATGTTTTTCTTCCATCCGGCCGGCCCGTACCGTCTCCTTCGAGATGAAGGTGTAGAACATCGGAACCACGAAGAGGGTGAAGATCGTGCCGATCGACATGCCCGCCGCGATCACGAGGCCCATGGAGAAGCGCGCTGCCGCACCTGCACCGCTGGCATAGAGCAGCGGCGCGACGCCGAGCACCATGGCGGCCGTGGTCATAAGGATCGGACGAAGGCGCACGCGAGCCGCCTCCTCGATGGCTTCACGCTTGCTGACGCCATGCTTTTCCTTCTGCTCGTTGGCGAACTCCACCATCAGGATGCCGTGCTTGGTGATCAGTCCCACGAGGGTGATCAAGCCGACCTGCGTGTAGATGTTCAGCGTCGCGAGCCCAAGATTCAGGAAGATCATGGCGCCGAACATGGAGAGCGGCACCGACATCATGATGATGAACGGATCGCGGAAGCTCTCGAACTGCGCCGCCAGGACCAGATAGATCACGATGACTGCAAGGCCGAAGGCGAGGAAGATCGAACTTCCCTCCTGGATCTCCAGGCGCGACTGACCGGCATAATCCTCGTAGAAGCCCTGCGGCATGACCTCCTGTGCAATGGAACGCAGGGTCGCCAAGCCCTCCGAAGTGGTCACGCCGGGCAGCGGCAGCGCCGAGACGGTCGCCGAGTTGAGCTGATTGAACTGCTCGATGGCGGCAGGCGCCGCATCCGTCTTGATGCTCACAAGGGCGGAGAGCGGAACCATGGACCCATCGGATGCCCGCACGTAGTACTCGGCCAGACGCTCTGGATTCAGACGATCCTCCTGCCGGACCTGGCTGACCACGTCATAGCTCCGGCTGTCACGGTCGAACTTAGAGATCGGCGCACCGCCGACGAGAGCGCCGAGCGTGGTGCCGATCTCCGAGACCGGCACGCCGAGCGCGGCGGCCCGGTCGCGATCCACCGTGATGCGGGCACGGGGCGTCTCGTAAGAGATCGAGTTCTGAACCACGATGAACTTGCCGGACTTCATCGCGCGCTGGCGGATCTGCTCGGCCACTTCATAGGCCTGGGACGAGTCGCCGATGGTACGCAGCACGTACTGGATCGGCAGGCCGTCGCCGCCGCCGGGCAGAGACGGAGGCGCAAACGCGAAAGCCTGTACACCGGCATTCTCGTTCAGGAGATTTTGGATTTCCTGCTTGGTCTGCTCACCCTTCTTTTCACGCTCGCTCCACTCCTTCAGCTTGAAGCCGAAGAAGCCACCGCCGCCGCCGTCGATGCCGACGATCAGGAAGCTGTCGTCGATCTCCGGGATCTTCTCGCCTGCATTCGTGAACTGCTTGGAGAAGGCCTGGGTGTAATCAGCAGTCGCGTATTTCGGCACGTTGAGGATGCCGAGATAGGCACCCTGATCCTCTTCCGGCGCAAGCTCGGAGGAGGTCTTGGTGAACAGGAAGGCCGTGGTGCCGAGCAGGACCGCGACGATCACGAGCGTCACACCACGGTAATCCAGCGAGCCTTTCAGGCGCCTTCCATACCAGTTCTCGAGTCCCGTGAAGGTGCGGTCCACGAAGGCGGCGAACCGCCCTTGTGCGCCGTGTGCCTTGAGCAGCTTCGAGGACATCATCGGCGAGAGCGTCACCGCGACGATACCCGAGATGATCACCGCACCTGCAAGCGTGAAGGCGAATTCGCGGAACAGCGAACCCGTCAAGCCTTGCGTGAAGCCGATCGGCGCATACACGGCCGCCAGCGTGATCGTCATGGACACGATCGGGACGAAGATCTCCTTCATGCCGACGATGGCCGCATCGACGGGCTTCAGGCCCTCCTCGATGTGACGATGAATGTTCTCCAACACCACGATGGCGTCGTCGACCACGAGACCGATGGCGAGCACCATCGCCAGCAGGGTCAGAAGGTTGATCGAATAGCCGAGCGCATAAAGGAAGAAGCACACGCCGATGAGCGAGAGCGGAATCGTCACGATGGGAATCAGCACCGAGCGGAACGATCCCAGGAACAGCAGGATCACCACCACGACGATGAGCGCCGCTTCACCGATGGTCTTGAACACTTCCTCGATGGAGGCCGAGATGAAGTTCGACGCGTCGTAGACGATCTCGACGTTCATGCCCTTTGGCAGGGTCGGGCCGATCGAGTCGATCGCCTTCGTGACTTCGGCCGCCACTGTCAGCGGGTTGGCCGACGGCGTCGGCGTGATGCCGATGAAGGTGCCCTGGCTGCCGTTGAAGCTGACGATGGTGTCGGTGCTCTCGGGGCCAAGCTCCACATCCGCCACGTCGCGCAGGCGCACCACCTGATCGCCCTCCGAGCGGATCGGCAGCATGCTGAACGTTTCAGGCGTCTGCAGCGTGGTCTGCATGTCGAGCCTGTAGGCCACGTATTCGCTCTGCGTTTTGCCGGGCGCCGCAAGGAAGTTGTTGGCGTTGATCGCCTGGACAACGTCGCCCGCCGTGACGCCGCGAGCAGCAAGACGCACGGGGTCGAGCCACACGCGCATGGAGAAGTCGCGCCCGCCGAGGATTTCGGCATTGCCGACGCCTTCGAGCGTCGCGAAGCGCGGCTGCACGACGCGGGTCAGGAATTCGGAGACCTGCTCCGGATTCATCTCCGTGCTGCCGAAGGTGATGTACATGAGGGCGAAGCTCTGGCCCGTGCCCTTCATGATCACCGGATCTTCGGCCTCGGAGGGAAGCTGCGCGCGGACCTGCTGCACCTTCGCGGTGACTTCGGTGAGCGCCGCGTTCGGATCGGTGTTCAGACGCATGCGCACGGACACCGTGCTGATGCCGAGGCGGCTCTGCGTCGTCACGTAGTCCACGCCTTCCGCGCTTGAGACGGACTTGGCGATGGGCGTGCTGATGAAGCCCTGGATCAGGTCGGCGCTGGCGCCCGTGTAGGTCGTCGTGATCGTGATCGTGGTTTCCTCGATCTCGGGATACTGACGCACCTGCATGTTCATCAGACCCTGCGCACCGAGCAGCAGGATCAGGAGGCTCACCACCATCGACAGGACGGGGCGGCGGATGAAAAGTTCAGTAAAACTCATGGCTTATGCCTATTGCCCGCTCGCCAGCTTCGACGCGTCGAGCTTCGTCACATCAATGCTGTTGTCGATCTTGACCGTCGCGCCGGATTGCAGCTTGTTCTGTCCGGAGGCGACCACCTGCTGACCCGGGTTGATGCCGGAGACGATCTCGAGTGCCCCGCCGCGACGACGGCCGGTCTTCACGAAGACCTGCTTGGCAATCTGGACCGTGTTACCGTCCCGCTGCTCCTCGTCGATCGTATAGACGTAATCGCCGTAGAGGCTGGCGATGACCGCCGTCTGCGGCACCGTCATGACATTGGGCTGCTCCGGAAGGATCGCTTCCACATGGAGGAACTGGCCTGGGAGAATGGCGCTGTCCTTGTTGTCCTCGACGAGGGCTTGAACTGCGACGAGTCGGGTCTTGGGATCGACGCGCGGGTCCTTGCCAGTGACGCGGCCCTTGAACGGAAGATTGCCCTCGGTCGTGCCGATCCTAACCTCCTGGCCGAGTTTGATCTCGGCCGCCCGTTGCTCGGGAACCGTGAAATCGACCTTCATGGACGAGAGGTCCTGGAAGCTCGCGATGACGGTTCCTGGCTGCAGGTACTGCCCGACATCGACCCGGGGAATACCGATCACGCCCGAGAAAGGCGCTTTCAGAGCCTTCTGCTCGATCGTCGCTTGCAGACGGGCGAGGCGGGAGCGCGCCGCGGCGAGCAGAGCGCTGGCCTGATCGAGGTTGGCCTCTGTGCCATAACCACGGGAGGACAACGCCTTGGCACGCTCGAAGCTGCTCTCAGCCGTCTTTACATTCGCCTGAACGTCCTGAATGTCCGAGCGCTCGACGGTATCGTCGAGCTGGACGAGAACCTCACCCTGGCGAACGTTCTGGTTCGCCTTGAACTTGATCTCGCTGACGATGCCCGCCGTCTCGAAGGCCAGCTCGACGCCGTTGGCGGCTTTGGCCGTACCGATAGCGCTGATGCTTGGCGTCCAGGTCTTCGCCTCAACCTTGGCAGCCGAAATCACCTGCGGCGGCGGCTGCATGTTGGCGAAGAACTGGGTGATCATCTTGTCGCGGAAAAAGTTGAACCAGACCAATCCGGCGCAAAGTCCGATTGCAAGAATGAAGACAAGAGCGACTACGATGCGCCGTTTCATAGGCTATTTCCGAGAGTTAGCGCTCATTCCGTGAGCGCTGTACGACTATGGTGGGTGCGGCAATAGCGTAACTTTACCTTGACGCCAAGGCCATGAGAGAGAATTTATATACCGTCTGGACGGTTTAGTTGCAAGAGAGGTCAATGCTGTTCCCCTGTACCAGAGGCCGCAAGAGTTCCCGAGAAAAAATTCTTGATGCGGCGGCAGAACTCGTCGGCGAGATCGGCGCCGGACGACTGACTCTAGAAGCCGTGGCCGATAAGGCCGGGCTCAGCAAGGGTGGACTTCTCTATAATTTCCCGACGAAGGACGCGCTGCTTCAGGCCATGATCCAGCGCATGATCGACCAAGTTGCCTCCGAAAAGGAAGCCTTACGGGACAAGGCCGGTCCAGGCCCCAACCTTGAGGCTCGGGTCGTGACCAAGACCCTCCTCAATTTCTGTTGTGGCGGGAAAATGCAGGACATGGCCACTGGGATGATGGTGGCCACCGCCGAGAATCCTGGCCTTCTCGATCCTGTCCGCCAGGTGATCAACACCACTCTGGAGCAGCTGAAGGCAACCTCGGATGATTTGGATGCCGCCCTTCTGGGATGGCTTGCCACGGAAGGGCTGAGCAGCCTCGAGATGCACAAACTCAGCCCATTCTCGGACGAGGATCGTGAGCGGATCGTGAGGGCAATCGAGCGCCTCGTCAGCAAGGGCATTGCCGAGTAGCCCCCTCGCGGCCTCAGGCGATCCAGGACGGATCGCTCAGAACCTCATCCGTATGCTCGCCGAGACGCGGCGAAGGACGGCTGGCCGCCATCGCCTCCCCATCCATGACGATGGGCGAGCGGACGGACGGGATGGCACCGCCTTTGGCTGCTGACGAGGGCAGATCGATCTTCATGCCCCGGGCGATGACCTGCGGATCGGCAAAGACGTCGGCCACTGTATTGATGGGACCGGCGGGAACGCCCTGTCCTTCCAGGGCCGAGAGAAGATCCTCGCGGGTGAATCTCAGGGTCAGTTCGGTCAGCAGGGGCACGAGCTCGGCACGATGACCGACGCGGCCCGCATTGGTCCTGAAGCGTTCATCGTTGGCGAGCTCGGGCTTGCCCAGCACGGAGACGAAGCGGGAGAACTGCCCGTCATTGCCCACCGCCACGATCACATGGCCATCCGCAACGGGAAAAACCTGATAGGGCACGATGTTAGGATGGGCATTGCCCATGCGCCGGGGCGACTTGCCAGACGCCAGATAGTTCATCGCCTGATTGGCCAGCACGCTCGTCTGCACATCGAGGAGTGCCATGTCGAGATGGGCCCCCTTCCCTGTGACGTCGCGCTTACGAAGGGCGGCAAGGATGCCGACGACGGAATAGACGCCGGTGAAGATGTCCACATAGGCCACGCCGATCTTCTGCGGCTCGCCTTGCAGATCGCCCGTCAAATCCATGATGCCCCCAAGACCCTGGATCATGAAATCGTAGCCGGCACGGGCGGCATAGGGGCCGTTCTGCCCGAAGCCCGTGATCGAGCAATAGACGAGACGCGGATTGACGCTTTTGAGGCTCTCGTAATCGAGCCCGTATTTCTTCAGGCCGCCGACTTTGAAGTTCTCGATCACCACATGCGCGTGGGAGGCAAGCTTGCGCACAAGTTCCCGCCCCTCGGGCGATTCGAAATCGACCGCGATGGAGCGCTTGCCGCGGTTGCAGGAATGAAAGTAAGCCGCCGAGAGATGGTCATCCTCCGCACCCTCGATGAAGGGCGGGCCCCAGCCGCGAGTGTCGTCGCCGGCGCCCGGCCGCTCCACCTTCACCACATCGGCGCCGAGATCGGCCAGCAACTGGCCGACCCAGGGACCGGCGAGAATGCGTGCGAGTTCGAGGACTTTGAGGCCTTCGAGCGGTTTCATGAAAATCAATCCATCACGCTGTCGAGACCGCGCCGCAGGCCGGTAAACGAGCCGACACGGCGGGCGGCCAGCAGCGTTCCCGCCACATAGGGAGCGGCCGACGAGCCGGCATCGTGACGGATCACAAGCCTTTCGTTGTCGGCACCGAACACGGCCTCGCAGGACAGGACGAAGGACGGCATGCGCAGCGAATGAACCTGAATCGGCTCCTTCGCACCAAGCGCACCGCCTCGAGTCTCACGGACGCCCGTGAGTTCGTTCACGGGCTTGGAGGTCGCAGCATGCCGCACCTCGCTCAGAAGTTCCGCCAGTTCGCGAGCCGTCCCGGAGGGCGTGTCCGGCTTCTTGGCCGATGCGTAATCGATGACTTCCACGTCCGGAACATAACGGGCTGCTTCCAACGCGAACCGGCGCAACAGGGTCGCCGTGATCGAGAAGTTGCCGGCGGCCAGAACACCGCGACCGGCCTTCTGCGCAACATGATCAATCTCGGCATAATCCTCGGCACTCAGACCCGACGTGCCGATGACTACATGCCGACTCTGCGCCAAGGCCGTCAGCGTATGGGCTTTGACCGCGCCTGGCTTGGTATAGTCGATCACCACGTCGGAAGGCGCCGTGAGCGCTTCCTCGAGGGTGGCACTGATCGGAACACCGAGGCGCGGAAGACCGACCGCCTCGCCCGCATCCTGACCCGCAGCGCTGCGGCTGACCGCGCCTGCGAGGACGAGATCGTCGGAGGCGGCGATCGCCGCCACGAGGGCCTTGCCGACCCAACCGGTCGCGCCCGCCAGGGTGATCCGAATTGACATGAGCTACCAGCCTTCCCTCAGAAGAACGCCTGCAGGCCCGTCTGCGCGCGGCCTAGGATGAGAGCGTGCACGTCATGCGTGCCCTCATAGGTGTTCACGGTTTCCAGGTTCTGCGCATGACGCATGACGTGATATTCCTCTTGGATACCATTTCCGCCGTGCATGTCGCGGGCCTGACGAGCGATATCGAGCGCCTTGCCGCAATTATTGCGCTTGACCAGGGAGATCATCTCCGGCGCCACGCGGCCCTCGTCGAAGAGGCGGCCGACGCGAAGCGAGGCGTGAAGGCCGAGCGTGATCTCGGTCATCATGTCGGCGAGCTTCTTCTGCACGAGCTGGGTCGCGGCGAGCGGCCGGTCGAACTGCTTGCGGTCGAGCGTGTACTGGCGTGCCCGGTGCCAGCAATCCTCTGCGGCACCCATCGAGCCCCAGGAGATGCCATAGCGGGCCCGGTTGAGGCAGCCGAAGGGGCCTTTCAGGCCAGACACGTTGGGCAGCAGCGCATCCTCGCCCACCTCGACGCCATCCATGACGATCTCGCCGGTGATCGAGGCGCGTAAGCTGAGCTTACCGCCGATCTTCGGTGCCGAGAGGCCCTTCATCCCCTTGTCCAGCACAAAGCCGCGGATTTGGTTGTCGTGGGCTTCGGACTTGGCCCAGACCACGAAAACATCCGCGATGGGAGAGTTCGAGATCCACATCTTGGAGCCGGTGAGGCGATAGCCGCCGTCAATCTTCACGGCGCGGGTTTTCATGCCGGCCGGATCGGAGCCGGCATCCGGCTCGGTCAGGCCGAAGCAGCCCACGAACTCGCCGGAGGCAAGCTTGGGCAGGTACTTCCGGCGCTGCTCCTCGGAGCCATAGGCATAAATCGGGTACATGACGAGGGAGGATTGCACGCTCATCATGGAGCGGTAGCCGGAATCGACCCGCTCCACCTCGCGCGCCACAAGGCCGTAGGCGACGTAGGAGGCGCCGGCGCAGCCGTATTCCTCCGGCAGAGTCACGCCGAGCAGGCCGAGCTCGCCCATCTCGTTGAAGATGGCGCGGTCGGTCTTCTCTTCGCGATAAGCCTCGATCACGCGCGGCAGGAGCTTGTCCTGGGCGTAGGCGCGGGCCGTGTCGCGGATCATGCGCTCGTCGTCGGTGAGAAGCTCGTCGAGGAGAAGCGGATCATCCCACTTGAACTTCGCGTAGTCCTGAGCACCTGCCATGACGATCGTCCTTCCGAGAGAGTGTGCGGTCAGCCGCTCAGGCCAACCAAAGCCATTGAAATTGAGCGGCAAAATCGCGCTGGACAGGGGAAATGTAAATCGACATCTTCGCAGCAGGTTATTCTCAATTGGAATGAACGTGTGTTTCGTCGCGGCTTCCTGCCCAACGTGGGCAATCTCCTCGCCTTCGAGGCCACAGCCCGTCATGGCAGCGTGTCTAGAGCCGCCGAGGAACTGAACCTCACCCAGAGCGCCGTCTCGCGCCAGATCCAGCAGCTGGAGGAATCCCTTGGGGTCTCCCTGTTCAGCCGTTCGCGGCAAAGGGTAGTACTCACCGATGTGGGGCGCATGTATGCCTCCCAGGTCCGCGGCACTCTGTCCGAACTCTCTGATGCTACCCATCAGGCGATCGCGCTGTCCGGCACCAGTGGCGTTTTGAACCTCGCAACCCTGCCGACCTTCGGCACCCGCTGGCTCATTCCGCGCATTCCCGATTTCTTCGCGCGGCATCCGGGCGCGACGGTGAATTTCGGTGTGCGCCTCGTGCCCTTCGATTTCGCCACGGACCCGTTCGACGCGGCCATCCATTTCGGCGAGCCGCATTGGCCGGGCGCGGTCTGCGAATTGCTGCGAACGGAAGAGGTCGTACCGGTCTGCAGCCCGACCTATCGGGAACGGGAGAACCTGCGCTCGCCGCAAGATCTCAGGCGCGCTACCCTGCTCCAGCAGAGCACCCGCCCGACAGCCTGGGCGGAATGGTTCGCCAGTGTCGGGGTCGAGGCCGGTAATCCCTTGCGCGGTCCGCGCTTCGAGCAGTTCGCCATGGTGGCCCAGGCAGCGGCAGCGGGCCTTGGTGCCGCACTCATTCCGCACTTCCTGATCGCCGACGAACTGACCTCGGGGCGTCTGGAGATTCTATTTCCCAAGAGCCTCGTCAGCGGCGGCGCCTATTATCTCGTCTATCCCGAGCACAAGGCGGAAGCACCGCTGTTGCGCTCCTTCCGCGACTGGATTCTAGACGAGATCCGTCAGGGATAGATCCGCTTCGGCTTCATGATGCGGAAGCTTAAAGAGAATGCCACGAGCCCGCAGACCAAGATGGCACTCACCATCGAAAGCGGCGTGCCGTTGTAGAAGGCGCTGACCAGCACGATGATCAGGGCACCCGTGCTGAGCTGCAAAGTGCCCATGAGTGCCGAAGCGGTTCCGGCCACAGGACCATGTTCCTCGAGTGCGAGCACGACCGTCGAGGGAATGACATAGCCGAGACAGCCGAACGATACGAAGAGCAGACCCCAAAGCACATAGGCGTTATCGACGCCGAGGATCGTCAGCACGAAGAGCAGGACCACCAAAGCGGCAAAGCAGGAGATCGCGGTTCTCACCACCCGCTCGGCACCGAAGCGACGCATGAAGAAGCTGTTGAACTGTGCGCTGCCGATAAAGGCGATGGCGTTCGATGCGAAGACCACGCTATAGGCCGTGGGCGTCAGACCGAAATGCTCGATGAAGATGACGGATGAGCCGGCAAGATAAGCAAAGAAGCTCGCTTGGCTGAAACCACCGATGAATGTGAGCCCCAGGAAGCGCCGATCCTTCAAAAGGCCTCTATAGGTGGCAAAGGCATGCGCAATGCCTTTTCTGTCCGCATTCGGCTTGTGGGTTTCCGGCAAGAGGAAGAGGACCACGGCGAGGCCCGCAAGACCGATTGCGGCGATGGCCCAGAAGATCGCTCGCCAGGTGAAAAATGCGGTTAACGTGCTACCTGCGAGCGGCGCCAGAATGGGCGAAACGCTGAACACCAGCATCGTCGTCGCCATAAGCCGGGCCGCCTCGTGCCCGGTGTGCAGGTCGCGGATGATGGCGCGGGGAATGACCATGGCCGCGCAGGAACCGACGCCCTGCAGGAAGCGGAAAGCGATGAGGGTTTCCACATTGGGCGCGAAGCTGCAGCCGATACCTGCCAGAACGAAAAGGCCGAGCCCGAAATAGAGCGGCGGCTTGCGGCCGAAACGATCCGAGAGCGGCCCGTAGGCGACCTGGCAGACCGCCACCGCCAGGAAGAAACTCATCAGGCTCATCTGTACGGCGCTGACATCGACCTGGAACTCGCGGGCAATCGCCGGAAAGGATGGCAGGTACATATCGATGGCGAAGGGTCCCACGGCGGACAGCATGCCGAGGACGAGCGCGTTACGCAGGAAAGCGGACTTCATGGGGACGGCTTTCGTAGCCCCGGCCAATGAGCCGGGATTGAGAAAACGGCCTGAACGCGGTGCGTCACAGGTCAGGGCATGTCAGTGGAAAGGCCTTGGGCCCGTCGAGCCGGGCGCGCCGATGGGTGCCACTGCTTGTATGCCCTTTGGCGTATGGGTCAAGGCTGGTCTTCGCCCCTTGCCGGATTATAATCCGCACTAGGAACAACACTTACTCTTCGTTAACCATGAATGGTCATAGCTGATTAAGAATCCCGTCGAATGGGTCAATCCGCGCAAGAATGTCTCGTCTCTCATGCAGCCTGCCCGGGCTGACCACCAGAGTTTTCACAGTATTTCATGACCTGTTCGATGCCCCAGAATCAGATGAGCTTCGGCATTCCAGAGCCTCGAGCGCGCACTGAGTCTCAGCTCCGACATCCAGCCGGTCTTCGCAAACTCCCGAATCTTCTTGTCGCCACCGCGGTTCTGATGGCCGCGTCCGCCTGCGCCGGCCGCTCGGATCTTGGCTATGCCAGCCTCATGTCCGAGGTCCCGACGACGCGGGCGATCGTCGTTCCACCGCCCGGCGGCCCTTCCGTGGTCGCGGTCCTCCAGCAGCAATACCAGGATGGCCTCTCGCAGGAGATCGCCCTTTCGACGGCCTCCCTGACTACGGGCCAGAACGCCTTTTACGTGAGTCTGCTCAACAACACGGCAGGCAACATGGAGATTCCGAACACCCTGTCACTGCCCTCCATGACCCCAGACCGGCTCCAGAGCGAAATGGAAGAGCGAATGCCGGGCGTCGAGATGGAGACCTCACTGGTCTACGTGCAGAACAAGTTCGGCCCCTTCGGATTCGCCACGGGACGCTCGTCCACGGGCGATCTGTGCCTCTATGCCTGGCAGCAGATCGAGCCCGGCGAGCCGGCGATCTTCGTGCCGGGGGGAACCATCTCGGTCCGCCTGCGCCTGTGCGATGCCGATGCCAGCGTAGATCAACTGCTGCGTGTCTTCTACGGCTACACGATCGCGGCCTATTATCGCCAGGAATCCTGGAATCCCTACGGAGACCCGCCCTCGCCGCCGAAACAGCTTGGGGAGAGAGATGCCCCCATGTATCCACTGGGCCTCGGCGACAGCGGAGGAAGCGCTACGGTCATCCGCCGACGGAACCTGTCCGAAGAAACCCGGCGCACCATTCCCGTTGAAACACCGAGGCGCATCATCGACAAGGATACGATTGCACCGCCTGCTGTCGCTCCGGTGGAAACAGCACCGCCGACCGGCTACCCAGTCGTACCGCCACCTCCGGGCCAGTAATCGCGAAATTCTTACGTTATATCGTTATAATACGAAATAACGATCTGTTTACTGCTGTGACATTAGGCCTAAGTTACACTATCGATATATTAATGGACCCAACTTTAGTCTTGAATTAAGCGTGCGATCTCCCACGCAAAACCTTCGAGCCGAGAATCCAAACGATGCGGGCAGGTCTTATCGTAGCCTTTTGGGCTGTGGCGGCGGTATTGATCATCTCGATCGTTGCTCTTCCAATCAGTCTTCAGGCGCATCTGGTCGCAGGCCTCACCGTCGTGGCCTGCATGATCATTATCAAGTTCTTCCGCGCCCAGGGCATCTGGCGCCTGATCGCGCTCGCGCTCGGCACCGCCATTGTCCTGCGTTACGTCTTCTGGCGCACCACCAGCACGATTCCGCCGATCACTGAGGTCGCGAGCTTCATCCCGGGCTTCCTGCTCTATCTGGCCGAGATGTACAGCGTCATGATGCTGTTCCTCAGCCTGTTCGTGGTGTCGAGCCCCCTGAAGTCGCGCAAAGCGCCTCAGATCGACCCGCAGAACCTTCCGACGGTCGACGTTTTCGTCCCGAGTTACAACGAAAGCGCGGATCTCCTGGCGACGACCTTGGCGGCCGCGAAGGCCATGACCTATCCGGCGGAAAAGATCACGGTCTGGCTTCTGGACGATGGCGGCACCGACGAGAAGTGCAATTCGAGCAATGCCAACGCCGCGCATCAGGCCCGCGAACGCCGCGCGGAATTGCAGGCTCTCTGTGCCGCCATGGAGGTGAAATACCTGACCCGGGCGCGCAACCTGCATGCCAAGGCCGGCAACCTCAATAACGGTCTTGAGCACTCGACCGGCGACCTGGTCGCCGTCTTCGATGCCGATCACGCTCCCGCGCGCAGCTTTCTTACCGAGACGGTCGGCTATTTCACCACGGACAAGAACCTGTTTCTGGTTCAGACGCCGCACTTCTTCATCAATCCCGATCCGCTGGAGCGCAATCTCGGCACGTTCCAGACCATGCCGTCGGAGAACGAGATGTTCTACGGCGTCATCCAGCGCGGCCTCGACAAGTGGGATGCGGCCTTCTTCTGCGGCTCGGCCGCCGTGCTTCGGCGCGAAGCTCTCCAGGAAACCAACGGCTTCAGCGGCGTCAGCATCACCGAGGATTGCGAGACCGCCCTCGAGCTCCACTCCCGCGGCTGGACGAGTGTCTATGTGGACAAGCCGCTGATCGCCGGCCTGCAGCCGGACAGCTTTGCCAGCTTCATTGGTCAGCGCTCACGCTGGGCGCAAGGGATGATGCAGATCCTGCGCTACAAGTTTCCACCCTTCAAGCGTGGGCTGAAGATCTCGCAGCGCCTGTGCTACATGTCGAGCAGCATGTTCTGGCTGTTCCCGTTCTCGCGGTTCTGTTTCCTCGTTTCCCCTCTCTGCTATCTCTTCTTCTCGCTTGAGATCTTCACCGCATCGGGAGGCGAGTTCTTCGCCTATACGTTCACCTACATGATGGTGAACTTCATGATGCAGAACTATCTCTATGGCCGCTACCGCTGGCCGTGGATTTCGGATCTCTACGAGTACATCCAGACCATCTATCTGCTTCCTGCCGTGCTGTCGGTGATCGCCAATCCGAGCAAGCCCACCTTCAAGGTCACGGCGAAGAACGAGTCGATGGAGGAAAGCCGGGTCTCGGAGCTGGGAACACCGTATTTCATCATCTTCGGCATCCTGATCCTGGGCGTCGTCGCCACCGGCGTCCGGGTCTGGGCGGAGCCCTACAAGGCCGACCTCACCCTCGTGACCGGCGCCTGGAACGTGCTCAACCTCATCATCGCGGGCTGCGCCCTGGGCGTGGTGTCGGAACGGGCCACGCGGCGCCAGAGCCATCGTGTCCGCGTCGACCGGCCCTGCCACTTCATCATGGGCGACGAGATCATCGATGCGGTCCTAAAGGACGTCTCGGTGGGCGGCGCAAGGGTTCACGTTCCACCATCCGCCGAGCCGAAGCTGAAGAAGGGAACCTCGGGCACGCTTGAGTTCCAGCCCTTCTCCAGCCTCCCCGTCCAGCATCTGCCGATGGAGATCCGCAAGGTCGGCATGGATGACAAGGGCCTTCTGCTCGGCTGCCGCTTCCTGATCGAGAAGCCCGAACATCGGAAGATGATTGCCGACCTCGTCTTCGCCAATGCGGACCAATGGAGCGAATTCCAGAAGAACCGACATCATGACATCGGCGTTCTCCGCGGGACTCTCTGGTTCTTCATGGTCGCGTTCTATCAGACGGGACGAGGCCTCTCCTATTTCTTCGGCCTGCAAAGGATCGGCAGTTCCAGCCCTCCGGCACCGTCCGTCGCTCCGGCCGTCAAGTAGAGGTATATCGTGCGTCGGGTTCTGATCTTCTCTCTGCTGGCCATTCAGGCGCTGGGTGCGCAGAACGCTGTCGCGCAGGCCCCCTTCAGCATGTCGCCCGGCACACCGAGCACGCCTCCCGTAGCCCGGCCGGCACCACAGCAGGAACCGGCGCAACAGGTCCCCTCTGCCGCGCCTTTCGAGATGCGCCAGCCGGGTGCAGCTCCTTCGACGCCTCCCGCAGCACAGCCCGCATCTCCAGCTCTGTCTGCGCCCCCTGCCAGAAGCGCTGCGCCGCCTGCAAAGGGAGCCTCGGCGGCTCGTGGTACAGCGCGCATCGAGCGCCCCGTTCTTCCCTTCGAGATAATCCGCCTTGAGGGCGAGACGGATGCAAGGTCGTGGACCTTCCACCTCACCCAGGACGAAGCATCGAGCGGTGCCAGCATCGCACTCGGCTATAAGAATGCCGTCGTCGTCATGCCCGAGGGCTCGCGCCTGAGGATTGCGATCAATGGCGAATCCGTCGTCGACACGCCGATCTCCTCGCCGAACGACATCAAGCGCGTGACAGCATCGATCCGTCCCGGTCTCCTGCGGGCGGGGCAGAACATCATCCGCATGGAGGCCTTCCAGCGCCACCGGACGGACTGCACCATCGAAGCCACCTACGAGCTTTGGACGGATGTCGACTCGGCCTCCACGAAGCTCGTCTTCGCCGAGGGCGCCACCAAGACATTGCGCAGCCTGGACGATCTGCCCGCCATTGGCGTCGACAATGCGGGTGTGACGACGATCAGAGTAGTGGCGCCCAAGATATACCGCCCGGAAATTCGCGATCGGCTGCTGCGTCTCGTGCAGCTTGTCGCTCTGCGCGGACGCTACGCCCATCCGGTGATCCAGGTCGTGGAATCCGATCCAGGCCCGTCCCCCGTCGGCACGCTCAAGGTGGCCATGGGCTTGGCAAGCGAGTTGCGCGGTCTGGTTGCGGGTGTGCCTGATGCCGCTGCGATCCAACCGCTGACCATGATGATGCAGGAGCCGGGCTCCCTGGGCTCAACCCTCGTCGTATCCGGTCCGACCTGGCAGGACCTCGACACTGCCATCGGAATCGTCGGAACGCGGGGCATCAATGCCACGCAGGTCGAACGAGGCATGATCGACACCGCCTCATGGCAATGGCCCGAGGTTCCAACCGCCTTCGGCGCCCAGAACTTCCGCTTTGCCGATCTCGGCGTACCGACGCAGGAATTTTCCGGACGGCGGCTGAAGACCGGCTTTTCCATCAACCTGCCCCCGGATTTCTACGCCACGGAATACGGCGAGACCATCCTGCATCTCGATGCGGCCTACACGTCGGCGGTGCGACCGGGCAGCCATGTCAACGTCTTTGTCAACGGCATGATCAGCACGCAGATGACAATCACCTCGCAGGGGGACATCGTCCGGCGGCACAACATCAGAGTGCCGCTCAAGCACTTCAAATCCGGTCTCAACCATGTTACCGTCGAGGCCATCCTGCTGACGGATGCCGATGAGCGCTGCGCGCCGGGCGAAACCCTTTCCGAGACGAACCGTTTCGTCCTGTTCGACACCACTACGCTCGAATTCCCGACCTATGGGCGCATCGGACGTCTGCCGGATCTTGCCGTTCTGAGCGCGGGCCGCTTCCCGGATGAGGATCTTCCGACCACCGTGGTTCTGGCCCGACCCGATCCGCTGAACTATTCCGCAGCTGGCACCCTGCTCGCCCGCATGGCGCGCAGCGCCGGCACGCCAGTGCGCGCGCAATTCTCCAACGCCGCCTCGGCGGACGACGAATCCGTACTCTTCATCGGCGCCGTCGATCAGATTCCCGCAGGCCTGCTCAACCGGGTGAAGGTCTCGGAGCATCTCCGCATGATCTGGCCTTCGACGCCGACGGCGGGCGACAGGCCCGGGCAGCAGATGGCCAGCACGGATTTCAGCCTTCCCGTCGCCCAGGCCTCGCCGGATCGCACGTCCAGTGCCTCGACGGACGAGGTCCGCAAGCGCTGGTCGGAGACATTCCAGAGGCGCGGCGTTCTTCAGCAGACAATCGGCACGGTACAGGACTGGCTGGAGAAGACCTTCAGCCTTTCCCTCAGTTCACTGTCGCTGGAGGAGCGCGCCGATGCGCCCTACGAACCGCCGCAGCGCTCGACCCTGCTCGTCGCGCAAAACCGCACCGAAGCATCCGGAGTCTGGACCCTTGTGACGGCCCGAACCGACAAGGCCCTGGCGGATGAAATGGCCCGGCTGGCCACCCCGACGATCTGGTCCCAGGTCGCGGGCCGAGCGATTGCTCTCGAGCCGCGGGAGATGAAGCTCCAGGTCGAGCCCATCAAGGATTATCGTTTCGTGCAGACGCAGCCCCCGTCCCTGGCGAATCTGCGCCTCGTGGCGGCGAACTGGATGTCCGCCAACATTCTTCCCTATGCGCTTCTCATGCTGGCCTGCTGCACGTTCCTGGGCATTGCAACCTCCCTGCTCCTGAACCGCCTGGGACGCCGCTCATGACGGTCCGGACGCGCCGGCCCATTCAGCTCATGTCGTGGCTCTCTGCCGCCTTCTTCCTTCTCACGGCCTCGATGGCATCCTCTCAGAGCCTTTCCGTCCAGCCCTTGAACCTCGTCGGCACGATCTCCTCGGCAGACTGGGAGGCCTATCGCTCGCGATTCGTGGAAGACAACGGGCGGGTGGTCGACACGGCCAACGGCAATATCAGCCACAGTGAGGGACAGGGATATGGACTGCTCCTTGCCCTGACCGCCGCCGACAGGCGCTCCTTCGAGCGGATCTGGAACTTCACCTTCACCGAGCTCCTCATCCGGGACGACGGCCTTGCCGTATGGAAGTGGGATCCCAACGGCAAGCCGAAGGTCACCGATCGCAACAATGCGACCGATGGCGATCTTCTCATCGCCTATGCCCTGGCCAAGGCCGGAACGGCCTGGCAGGAACCCCGCTACACGACAGCCGCGCAGAAGCTCGCCAAGGCCATCGGCAAGAGCACGTTCGGCCGCAGCGGACGATCCATGATTCTCCTGCCCGGCGCACAGGGCTTCGGCGCCAGTGACCGTCCCGACGGGCCGGTCATCAATCTCTCCTACTGGGTTTTCGAAGCGTTTCCGGTGCTGGCGGTTTTGGCACCCGAATACGAATGGAACCACGTCTGGCGGGACGGCGTGATGCTGCTGCTACAGGCGACTTCGGGCCGGATCAGGCTTCCTGCCGACTGGATCTCGCTTCACAACGAGCTCCAGCCTCAACCGGCGGATGGCTTTCCGCCAGAGTTCGGTTACAACTCGTTAAGGATACCGCTTTACCTGTTGCGAGCAGGGATGACTGACATGGAGTGGCTGAGGGCTCTCAAGCAACGCTGGTCTGCGGAGAACGAAGGGATTGCCGTGGTCAACGTAGTGACCGGACAGATCCGGGAGCGATTGACCGACCAGGGCTACGCCATTCTGCCCGCGGCTCTAGCCTGCGCGCTTGACGGGACGCCTGTTCCCGAATCGCTGAAGACCTTCGAGCCGAGCCTCTACTATCCGTCGACCCTGTATCTTTTGGCGAAATCCCTGCTCGGTGAAAAATATCCGCAATGCGTCTAGTCGGCAGTGCCATAACGATTGCGGTTGCAATCCTGGGCTTCGCGGCGATCGCGCAGCAAACAGGCCCTGCCAGCAATCAGCCGCCTGCCGCATCGCCTCCTGCACCGTCACCGCCTGCAAACGGATCCCAGCCTCAGGTCGATGAATCCGCCCTGCGCTATTTCGCGTCCCAGGGCGATACGCGCCGGGTGAACGCGGAAATTGCGCGGTTGCGCGCGCTCTATCCCAACTGGACACCGCCCAGCGATCTGTCGCAGCTCTCCGGCGGTGCCGGCGCTGCGGCGCCCGACCCGCTTATCGAGCGCCTATGGAATCTCTATCGCGAGGATCGAATCGCCGAGGTCCGCGCCGCCATTGCCGAGCGTCAGACGTCCGACCCGAACTGGAAGCCGCCGGAGGAACTGATCACGGCTCTCGATATGGTCGAGGCGCGCCGTCGCCTGACCAATGCGTCGGATACAGGCCAGTGGCGAACGGTTCTGCAGGTGGCGACGGAAACGCCGGGCCTTCTGACCTGCATGAATGTGGACGTGATGTGGCGGGTGGCCGAGGCCTTTGCCCGGACGGACCAGCCGAACCGGACACGGGATGTCTACACCTATCTCCTGCAGAACTGCGCCAACCCGGGCGAGCGCCTCGCGACCTTGCAGAAAGCCCTGACCCTGCTTCCCGAGCAGCAGGTGACAGCCCTGCTCCAGTTCGAGCGCAAGACCGGCGAGACGCCGGACGATTTCAGCGCCATCCGCGACGAGCTGGCCCGCCGCCGGGTCGAACGGGCCTCCCTCGACAGCAAGCTGACCGCAACCGCCGAGGATCTCGCCGTCGTCGAACGAATGATCCAGAACACGAGCGACACTGGCCCCGTGTTGATCCTCGGATGGTACAATTTCCATCACGGCAATCCCGCGCGGGCGCTCGAATTGTTCAAGACGGCCCTCGACCGCAACGCCGGCATGAAGGCGGCGGAAGGCTATGCCATGTCGCTGCGGGCGCTCGAACGGCTCTCGGATGCGGAGGCCTTCGCCTATGAATGGCGCGAGCGCGCGCCCGAGAACATGAAGATCTATCTCGACGTGGCAACCGCGCTCCTGAGCCAGGACCCGCCGCCGCGCCTCGAGCCGCAGGTGGTTTCGCGGATCGTCCCGGTCGTCACCGCACAACGCTTCTCCGATGCGGCCCAGGCGCTCGGCTGGTACTCCTACAACACGGAGCAGATCCGCACGGCGCGCGACTGGTTCCGCACGGCGCTGAGCTGGAAGGCCGATGACGAGCCGTCCGCTTACGGTCTCGCCCTGTCGGCGCAGCGCCTGAACGACCGGGCCGGCTTCAGCGCCGTCGTTGCCCAATGGCGCAGCCGCTCGCAGCGCGTCGCCGACCTGGCGGACGGGGTCTATCGAGCCTCCAGACGGCAATCGGTTGTCGCACCGCCGGCTGTTGCGCAGGCTCCCTCGGCGCAACCCATCGAGAGCGCTCCATTGCCTGTCCAACCCCGCTCGGCTCCCCGTCAGGCCATTGTGGAACGCGTCGAAACCGAGCAGACCTTCGTCCGGACCGAGGACAACGTCCGACGCAGGCAGACCCAAGCCCGGTCCACCCTCGGGCGTCGTTGCGCCATGACGCGCAACCCGGCCGGCCTATCAGGCGATGGCGCTCTCACCCGCGGCTGGTGCCTCATGGAGATCAACCGTCCCATGGAAGCCGTGGCGGCCTTCGATCAGGCCATCGCCACCGGCAGCAGCCGCACCCGCGAGGAGGCGGCCTACGGCAAGTCCCTCGCCTATCTGCGCAAGAATCTGACCTCCGAGGCAGCCATCGCTGCCGCCGAAGCGCCGCAGACCCGCGAGCGCCGGGTGGAGCTCGGGGCCTCGATCCTGACTCAGCGGGCGCTGGCGGCCTACCGCGACGGGCGCTATGTGGAAACACTCCTCGCCTTGAGCGAGCGGGCCCGGCTGGTGCCGGAACAGAACGATCTGCTGCTCATCCGCGGCTGGTCCTATCTCAAGCTCGGTCGCTATGACGATGCGGAGAAGGTTTTCCGCGCCGTTCAACGGACAGGATATTCCGAGGAAGCCGCAGCCGGATTGAACGCCATTCGCGAAGTCACCGGCCAGATGCGGTACTAGGGGGGATGTTTAGTCCCGGCATTTGGTGGAGCGGGTCGAGCCTGAAGCGTTGCGGCTCGCTTGTAAAGATCTTGCAGATGTACTCGTAGGGGGTGAGGCCGCGCAGGGTCTTGAGCCGGCGGGCGAA
>NZ_JBVVAK010000066.1:0-46105 GCF_055792825.1 Microvirga sp. GN3 | reverse complement strand
TCATTGGGGTTCCTTCAGCTGGGGTGCAGTCGAGCAACTCCACCATAGCCGGTCCGCCCAATGACCACCTCATCCCAACACCCGGCGCGTCAGCAAATTTCCACCACTAGCGCGGACTCTACCGACGCCGCGGCTTGGGTTCTGACGCTGACGCCGCAACAGGCGCGTCGCAAGGCCGGCATGGCATCCAAACACTTCTGGCTCAGAATCCTGTTGCAGAACTTTTGGCGACCTACTTAGCACTTTCTGGGTTCCTTGACACACTAGGCCCGCTCCAGCCCCACTCAGCAGACCCTGCTGGGTGGGGTCCATACAACTGCTCTTGGTCCGAAAGGACCAGTCAGGCCGCGAGCGCGATCCAACCGCGCCCAGCTCTGCAGCAGCCTCGAAGCCATTCTCATCCCGTAAGGAGCACTCACCCATGACCATCTTCGATCAGCGGAAGGCCGCTTTCGAGAAAAAGTTCGCGCACGATCAGGAACTCCTGTTCAAGGCCGTTGCTCGCCGCAATAAGCTGCTGGGGCTCTGGGCTGCTCAGAGACTCGGCAAGTCAGGGGCAGAGGCCGATGCCTATGCCGACACGGTCGTGTTTGCAGATCTTGAGGAGGCGGGAGACGGCGACGTGTTCCGCAAAATAACAGCCGACTTCCATGCCGCGGGCATCGCGGCTGACGAGGCGGAGATACATCGTCAACTCGAAGCGTTGATGCCGCGTGCCATCAACGAGATCAAAGCGGGCAGCTAACGCGTCCAACTACTGCCTTCTTATGTGACCCGGTGCTCAGCCGCCATCGCAGAGAGGCGCATCGCAATTACTGGCTTCGTTGCCGGAATTGAACCCAGGCCAGGCGCGAGCCGGGCACCTTCCCACCTGTTTCAATGGCTCCTGCGCCGTCCGTGGCGGGGTTTCCTGCGGTGGCCGAGCCACATCCCGTGAGCGCACTTGCCAATCTCACGGGATAAACAGCTTACACGATCCAACAGATCATAGGTTCGCGCCGGTCTGCCGTTGCCGCCATGGACGATTGGCCTCAAGTGGGCGGCTCCGAAGTGGCTCCAATGTCTTCCCGAGCGGAGAGTTGACATCGTCGGTCTCCGTATCGCTGTTCGTGAAAGCCAGGTGCATTGATCACCGGCCATAGGGTCAATGATCGATCGCGAGCTCTTTCAGCAGAACACGCGAGCACGGGCGGCGGCCGAGGCTTGTGCCAGCTTGGCAACAGTCCCGGCAAAGCCGAAGATCATGGTCCAGACGGGATCACCGGATGAGCATCCCCTGGCAGTGCCGATGAAAGAGCCCGCGTGGGTGAACAGCCGAAGCTGCCTCCTAAGCGATCGACCTTATTTACCAGCCTGTGACTGGACCCTTGACATGAATGGAGCCTCAGGATCCATCGAGGCCCAATGCGCCTCCACACGGCTCACCGTTCCAAAACGTACTGACCCGGTGCGGGATCGAGAACCGGATACCCATTCTCGGGTGCTCCCACGGAAGGCGGCGTGATTGGGGCACCCGACCGGTCCCCCAGCCATGTGACCCACGCCGGCCACCATGATCCCTCCTGTCGCGCTGCCCGCTTAAGCCATGCGTCGGGATCCAGATACGGTTCCAGCGCGGCCTGGGTTCGGATCCGGAAGCTGCGACCAGGTCGCCCCGGTTCCGAGACGATGCCAGCATTGTGCCCGCCGGTCGTGAGCAGGAAGGTCACGTCGGTGTCGGTGAGACGATGGACCTTAAATGCCGAACGCCACGGCGCGACATGATCACGCTCCGTGCCAACCGCAAAGATCGGCGTTCTGATGTCGGTGAGTGCAACGGGTCGCCCGTCGACCCTGTAGCGCCCCTCAGCAAGATCATTGTTCAGGAACAGCTGGCGCAGATACTCCGAGTGCATGCGATACGGCAGGCGTGTCGCATCAGCGTTCCACGCCATGAGATCGATCATCGCTGAGCGCTCGCCCATCAGATACTCGCGAACGATCCGCGACCAGATGAGGTCGTTCGAGCGCAGAAGCTGGAAAGCGCCAGCCATCTGCTTGGCGTCGAGATAGCCTCGAGCCCACATCATGTCCTCGAGGAAGTGGACCTGGCTCTCGTTCATGAACAAGGTCAGTTCGCCGGCCTCGGTGAAGTCCTGTTGCGCGGCGAAGAGAGTGACGGTCTTCAACCGACTGTCACCATCGCGGGCCATTGCAGCCGCCGCAATCGACAGAAGCGTACCCCCGAGGCAGTAGCCAACAGAATGGATCTTTCGTGCAGGGGCAATGCTCTGGACCGCGTTGAGCGCTGCCATGATGCCAAGCTGGCGATAGTCGTCCATGTCCAGATCACGATCATCGGCGTCTGGATTTTTCCAGGAGATCATGAACACGGTAAAACCCTGCTCGGTCAGGTAGCGCACAAGCGAATTCGCCGGAGAGAGGTCGAGAATGTAGTATTTCATGATCCAGGCCGGGACGATCAGGATCGGCTCGGGTCGCACCTGTTCGGTCGTGGGTGCGTACTGGATCAACTCGATCAACCGATTGCGATAGACGACACTGCCCGGTGTGACCGCGACATCGCGCCCGACCCGGAACGCCTCGGTACCCGCGGGTGGCTTGCCACGCGCCATACGTTCCCAGTCTTCGAGGAAGTTTCTGAACCCTCGGACGAGGTTTGCACCGCCCGTTTCGACCGTCCGCTGCAGCACGACAGGATTCGTGGCAAGGAAGTTCGAGGGTGATAACATGTCCAGGATCTGTCGGGAGGCGAACTCCACTACATTCTCATGCTGCTTTGTCACACCACCGATCCTGGTCGTGGCGTTATGCCACCACTGCTGCTGCAGCAGAAAGCCCTGGTAGACAAGATTGTACGGCCAGAGCTGCCATGCCGCGTCGGCGAAACGTTTGTCCTGAGGCAAGGGTTCGATGCACGGCTCGCACCCATCACGCTGCGTCGCAGTCTTCAAGGTGTAGCCGGCCATTCGTGCCCACTTGCTCGCAGCCTTGCTGACGAGATGCGCCTGCTTGCCCGGTGAGAAGGCGAGATGAGCCGCCCAATCAAAATACGCAGTGGCTAGCGCGGCCGGGGATAAGCCTCTATTCAGGTGCGCAATTGCGGCATGGACCACACGGTCAAGGCACTCGGTCGACAGTTGGATTCCGGCTGCCGGTACATCCCTCTGGACAGGGCGCAGGCGCGGGCCGTCGCGCCGGTCGCTATACAAATCGACGGTTGGGACACCATGCTGAGGTGGAGGAATGTGCGCAACATTGGGGAGCAGGTTCGAGGGCATATGGATCTCCAAGTTTAAATGAACCGGCGGAGGATGCTGGAGCCTGAGGCTGATCGCATCCATACCAGAGATATGAGCGGACCCCATTTGATCGAGATAAGGTGCCAATGCACCAAGCTAGTGCGACAGCAATACCGGTTGGGAAAAACCCGACTCAAATACAGAACGGGTTGCACTGCCGAACAGGAATTCACGCTCGCGCGCGTGAGCAAATCCACCCATCACCAGCAGGTCGGCATTGGCGCGTGAAGCCCCGTTGAGCAGCACCCGCCCGACCTCAGCGGCGCCCCCGCGGACCTCCTCGTAGCGCGCGTTAATGCCGCGTCGCTCCAAATAACGGCAAAGCTGGCAACCCGACTGCTCAGGGTCAGTCGACTTGTCGTCGACGACGGTCACGACCACAACATCGCGCGCCACGGACAGAAGGGGCATGGAAGCATGCAACGCCCGCACCGCCGACGCAGTGGCATCCCAGGCCACAACAGCCACATTGAGATCAAACGCGGCGGCCTCTGGCGGAATCAGAATAACTGGTCTCCCGGTACTGAAAAGAACCGCTTCGACGAGTGACTTGCGGGGGTAGTGCAAGGGTCCGTAAACACTGACAGCAACGAGATCGCGAAGGCGCGCGTGGTTTGCCAAACGTGTACCGGCTGACGCGGGATTGCCCTCGTCCGTCAGCGCGTCGCACGACACGCCTGCTTGGCGGGCCGACTCGCAGAGCAAGATGGCCGCACGCTCGAAGTGCTTTGCTTTCGTGATCGGTTCTTCAGACTCCCGCTCGCCCTGCATCGTATCCGGTGGGGAGATAGCGGCTGCGGAGCATGGCTCGACGTCCGAAATGAAGCCGGTGACATGGGCGCCTTGAGAAGCCGCCAGACTAATTGCATAACTTGCGCCGTGTTCCAATCGGCCGATGGCACGAGGTGCCACATGAACCAGCACGTCCTTCATCGGATTTCCTTTCGAGGATGTGACAAGGCGTTGACCTCCGTCAACCCTGGGGATTAAGCCTGTTCAGGCCATGGGCAGCACTCCGCCGGAGAGGTGATCGTTAATCGCCCAGACCCCCGGCGTGTTCTCCGCTGCGACATGAATTGCTCTCCGCTCCTCCTCCGAGCAAACCCGCCCCCAGAGGTTCACCACGCCTTGGTGCACCGTGATATCGATGTGCCCCCTCGTCCGGCCCATTGTCCTGAGGCGGGCGATCAACTCGTCGCGGATCGTGCGATCCCCCGGTAGTTTCGTCGGCGGAACTGCGTCTCCAACGGTTGCCAGCGCCTGTACCAGGTTGGCTCGACTGACAATGCCGACGATCTGGCCGCCGCGAACGACCGGCAATCGTTTAATGTGGTTCTTCTCGAGTAACGTCGCCGCTTCGCTCAACCCCATTTCTTCCGTCGCCGAAATGGGCTCAGGCGTCATGACGTCCTTGGCCTTTCGGCCGTGCGCCTTAACGTACTCGGACGCCGCCACGTTTGGCTCGAGGAAGGTATCGAGCCACCGTGGCTGCCCTTGTTCCGTGCCGATCTCAACGCGCCTCATGAGATCGCCTTCGCTGACAATGCCAACGAGGTGCCCGGCGGCATTGATAACCGGCACGGCACTGATGCGGTTTTTAACCAGCGTTTCTGCAATCTCGTGGACCGACGTCTCTGGCAGGACCGAGATCACATGCGGTGTCATGACGTCAGAAACCTTCATCATTCGCTCCTTCAATCTGCCGCGCCCGAGCGCTCGCTGATTTTTCCAAACCAAGCGCAGCGAACACGCGACGGTTCTGCGAGCTAAGCAGCTAATTCCGACAATCGCGCCAAGAGCCAGAGGCAGAGGATCCGCGGCTCGTCCGCGGTCTAGGTACGTCGCAGTCAAGTTCCTCGTATTGAGGAGACGGCGTGCCGAACCTGACGCTGAAGAGCAAACGCCACAACGCCCCCAGCGGGCTGCCATTGAAAGATACCAATCTATGTCTCCCATTCGCAATGGGAGCCCCATTGATCCAGACGACATCCGGCACCGACAGGCAGGACGTCTTCGCCGTGGAATTGTGAGAGATTGGTCATGACCCCGAATCGTGGGAGCGCGGTGTGCCTTCCACGATCCGAGGCTCAGTGGCCTGCGACGAAGCGGCCTGCCCGACAGATCGGGATATGATGAAAGGTAATCATGATAGTATTAACATACGTCCGTTCAAACTACATTCAAGGGTGTCGGATGCTACAAAAGGTCCGCTTATACATTCCTGCGACGGCACCACATAAGATTTATTTCGGCAAAGTGGCCACTGCTCCTTGAAGAACAGCTTCCGTTTACTGGAGAAAGGAAATGGAGCAGCAACATTCATGGTGTGAGAAGGAGAGGTTAGGATCGCAGATCGCCAATGGGTGTCGGCCGCCTTTAATGGAACCTTTGGAGCCGAATTCTGAAGAGCAGATAAGCACTCCTTGTCCGTCGCCCACTTTGAACAACCACTGGATCTCGTGGCCTCCGAATTCCGGTCATGTCTATTGCAGCAGTGAGTTTCAAAGAGCGGGTCGTAAGACCGAGCCCCGTCCTGATCCGGAGCCCTTCTGACGAATGCGCATGAAGCCCCGTCCAGACACCTCCTCTTGGCACCGCCTCGGAAAGTCCGTCCTCGGTTTGGAGTGCCGTCGAACAGCGGGATAATTCCTCATATGCTCTGGAGATCAAACGACGGATTACTTTGGGAGATAAGGCAAAAGCACGCACGAGAGATCAGGCATCTAAAACAACGGCAAGTAAAACACTATATGGGGTAAGACAAAAGAGACGTATATTGTCGGCCGTTTTCTTGAGTTAAGGAGTGCCATCATGGCTAGCCACGTGCTTATCTCGATCTTGCTGATCGCCGGATGCTTCCTCGTCTACAAGATTGGCACTCGGGAGGAGCAGTAAAATGCAGTGGCGCATCGACATGATGACGAGCATGAGGTTCGAATGATTCCGTCTGCTCTGGATCAATCATCAGCGCAATCAACCGCGGGCCGGGGTTCTGCTTGCCGCATCGATCGCCATGTCCTTCATCATCGTGAATGGCTGGTCATGGTGACAGACGAGCTGGATGTTCTGCCCCGGCCGTCGATGTTGAAGAACCCAGATCCAGCGCTGGCGGCGCACGGGGCAATAGTGCCCGCGGCGTCGTAATGCACCGTGTTGTTGGTTGGCGTCATCATCTTGTCTGCTGGCGCAGTCTCGAGATGCAGCAGAGTGGTCGCTCCTGTGACGCTGCACGGGCAACACGATGCAGGGCCGGAGATGATCGTGTCTGTAGCCGCCGCATGCACCGAGAGGGCTCAGATGAGTGATGCTCTTCCCGAGACTATGGCCTGGTCATTTAGCTGACAAACGATTTTGATTGACAGTTGAATGCAATTTTTATGTTGTATCCGTTATGGACATCGAGCTCGCGCGGACCTTCCTGGAGATCGTTTCGACCGGCAGCTTCGTTCAAGCTTCGGAGCGGCTGAATGTCGCCCAGACGACAGTGAGCGCGCGGATCCGTAACTTGGAGCAGCAGCTTGGGCGGCAGCTCTTCGTTCGCCATAAAGGCGGAGCTTCGCTAACCCCGGCTGGCGAACAGTTCCTGCGCCACGCTCCGATGTTCGTCCAGTTGTGGCAGCGGACGCTTCAGCAGGTCGCGGTACCGCCCGGCCGCCGGGCTGTGCTGACCGTCGGTAGCGAGGTGAGCCTCTGGCAACCGCTGCTGCTCGAGTGGGTCGAATGGATGCGCCACTCGCTTCCTGATATTAGCCTTCGCGTTCACGTTGACGTGCCGCAGGATCTGATCAAGCAGGTCGCATCCGGGCTTGTTGATGTTGCAATCATGTATGCCCCCCAACATCTGCCGGGTCTTAAGATCCACCTCCTTATGGAAGAGAAGCTCGTGCTTGTGACAACAAACCCCCACGCACGCTTTCCGGACGGAGCGGATTATGTGTACATGGATTGGGGGCCGGATTTTGTGCTTCATCACGGCATGACTTTTCCCGATCTCGTGCCTGACCTTTTTATGGATCTCGGGCCACTCGCGCTTAGCTATGTTCTTTCGGCTGGCGGGTCCGGTTACTTCAGGATGAGCGCGGTCCAGCCCCATATCGCGTCCGGACGGCTCCATCTGATCCCCGACATGCCCCAATTTTCCTATCCCATCTACGCGGTGCAGTCCGCCAATGTGGATGAGACTGTCGTGGGCCCTGCGTTGGCCGGACTGCATATTGTGGCAAGTGCGAAGGGCGAATAGTCCGAATTTGCTTGTTGGCCTCAGAAGGCTCGATCTGGCCTGGAACCGGTCTGCGGGATCACAGGAGACGATGGCCTCGTGGTTGGTCTGACTGCCGTCAATCACGATCCGGTCAGAGCGACCATGCCGTCTCCGCGCCCGCATGAGGAAGCGCTTGGCGGCAGCCAATTTGCGCCTGTCGCTGAACCAGAACGCGACAATATCTCCGTTGTTGTCGATGGCACGGACAGTACGTCCACGGGCCGTGAACCCTGATAGGGATACCGTCTGAGCGGTCAAGTTTGATGGGCAACTGAGGGAGTTGCGGGAACCGTCGTCCATGCGGATCGTCAGACGGGCCTTCGTGAACACGCGCGGGGACTTCAGTTTTTCGAGAACGTCCGCGTCGAGGCCGCGGTGCCGGGCTGCGTCGTCGAGGCGTGTCAGGGCCTGGCCCAGCATGGGACTGCATGCAATTGATCTCACTCCTGTGGGTTGATGCGGTTCGCGCAGATTGCCGCTGGGCGCCTTCATGGCGGCTTCCGCTCGGGAGCGCATTGTCCTCGCAGATGCAGCGTCAATCACGACAGGCGCGGCACGGATCACTCCCCGTCACTCAGCTTTTGCTCCCCCTTCCGGGTGCCTCCTCGGGCGTCCGAAAGCTTGCATTCGCGGGCAACAGGGCTATCTTATCAGTGTCATGATCACGCTCGTGAAAAATCTTCGCCTTCTGGCGCACGCGGGCTGCCTGAAAGCAGGCAAGTAAGCCCCAGGAGTCGGCTCGACCCGCGGTGGTCGCCAGCGCTCCGGGGCATGAATTCTCTCTCCCTCAACGTTCGTACCATCGCATGCGCCATCAGGCGCGTGTCGGCCCGTCATGCCTGCTCACCCTGCGGGAATGCGCGCCTATGCATCCGGCAGGATGACTGTTCCTGAGGAGGTTTTCATGAACGCGCACCACATTCTCCCCCCGATCACCCTCGCGGCCAACGACTACAATCGCCTGCTGTTCACGGTGATGATGCAGCAGGTGCAGGGCCGCCGGACAACCGATTTCCTGCTTGCGGAACTGCGCCGCGCCGAGGTTTGCCATCCGGCAAACCTTCCGAAGGATGTCGTCTCCACGAACTGCCGCGTGATCTACCGCGTCGATGACGACCCCAAAACACACGCGCACCTGCTTGTTCATCCCGACGACCTGATCTGGTCCGGCGCCGAGGTCTCGGTTGCGACGCCGCTCGGCACAGCCCTTCTCGGCCTGAGGATCGGCGACCGCATGTCCTTCCAGGAAACCGATGGAACCGTCCATGAGGTGGTCGTCGAGGGCATCGGGCTCCGGTTCCTGGACGGCGGGTCGACCGTGATGCGCATTCGCAGCACCCCGGTCCGGGAGCATCGCGGCGATCATGCCGCCGATCAGCAATCAGAGTCTGACCCGATCCGCTCTTGAAGCACATGGAGGACACCATGATCAAGCAAGAGAGCCTTCCGCCCGTAACGATTTCGGCGAACGATTACGATCGCCTGGCCTGGGTGGCGACGGTCGGCTCGCAAAGCCCGTACGATCATCCCGCCGCGGCGATGCTCGCCAACGAGTTGATACGGGCCACGGTCCTGACGCCACGGGCCATTCCACCATCCGTGGCCACGATGCACTCGCGGCTGGAATTCCGCGACGATATCAGCTGGGAGGTCCGGTGCGCCACGCTCGTCTACCCCAGCGAGACTGATGGCGCGGCGGAGCGGATCTCCGTGTTGTCGCCGGATGGTGCCGCGCTGATCGGCCTCAGCGCGGGGCAGTCGATCACATGGCGGACACCAACGGGATGGCGCAGCCTGACACTGCTGCGCGTCCTCTATCAGCCACATGGACGATTCGTTGAACCGTGAAGGGAAAGATTATGAAGCACGTTCAGACACAGGCGCCGCCGAAGCCGCGCGTCACGCGCAACTCCAGACAAACGACCGCTGGATGGGAGTAGATCGTCCAGCGCAGATGTCGCGCGAGGAGATCCGCAGGATTGTGATTGAGATGATCGGATGACGACGCGTTGCCGTCATCCGCGGGATGGAGCAATCCTTCAGGAGGACCCGGTGAAAAGGTCGGTCGGGGCAGAGCTGCCCAACATGAGCATGATCGGAGCCCAGCGGGAGCCTGTGCCCTGTCGCCTCGGCCCGGAGCCGGTGACGGAATGCCTGATACGTTGGCTGGCCTGGGGACTCCTGCTCCTCGGAACAATGGCTGGCCTTTGGGAACACTGGTCCCACTGATCGGACGCAAAGCTCCGGCGAAGGTGGATCGTAACCATCGGCGCATCATCGCCAACCGCCAACATCAGCTGCATGGGATTAACCGCTGCCGCTGTTGTCAGATCTCCCGGATGTTGGTGGCGCCGGCGCCGTGACCTTCGCATGGCTACGCTGCGTTCGCCACCAGGCGCGGATGGCGGCTCGAAGATCGCGCCAGTTGAGAAAGAGCGGCCAGCGCAGGCGGGGCTCGTCACCGCGGCCGCGATACAGGCCCACGACCTTCGGTAGGCCCGCTCCATCGATCTCGATCTGGTCCGCCAGCTTGCGCCGGATGAATGCACCGACGCTCAGATCCATGTCTGCGGCAGGAGCAGGGGCGCGCCAATCCGGAAGGTGACAAGGCTGGTGATCGCCGCGATCACGATGAGCCCTGCCCCGATCCAGATTGCGAGAAACATCGCATCGAACATCAGGAGCTGGACCTCGCTATCAGCGTCAGGGGAACCCGCCCTCAGGCCAGGCCGCTTCGGCAAAAAGACGGCTCATCAGGTGTCCTCCGCAGGCGCAGAATGGCCTCAAGGACAGCATCCGTGCTCGGGGATGTGGCGACCGCCACCTGACGAAAACCCGCCGGCCGCCGCCACCTGGCGGCTGATCGCGACGGCCACCATGCGGGCGCAGGCATCCACGATGCCGGACGCGATGACCAGACTGCAGAAGATCGCCGCCGTTCGCGCGGACAGAAACACGGCCCCATCAACGCGGTTCCAGGACAGTTCGTGCAGAGTTCGCGCACTCAACCGGTCCACCGTGCAGGCGCGGTAGACAGTCACCCGATCGACCGAGAACCCGGCTGGGGCAAGGCCGGCGGCCAAGTCGAGTGCGATGTCGTGACCACTGAGGTGGAGCAGCCGCCCGGCGCGCGGATCGACCTGCCGGCGAACATGGGCGATGAGGCTCACCGCCGTTCCTCCCGCGGCTTGCACGTTCGAGAAGCCGGCGGCTTGCAGCGCCGCCGCCGTGGCCGGCCCGACCGCGAAGACGGGCAGGTCACGGCGAACCCCCGGGATCTGGAGCAGCTCGCGCGAGGCATTGGCAGAGGTGAGCAGAACCGCCTGCGGCTTGGCCAGCACGTTCGGATCCCAGCGGACCGGAACAATCCTCAGAAGCGGCTCGGCCAGCCACTCGACGCCCTTGGACTTGAGAACGGTTCCGAGCTCCTCGGACTGCGCCTGCGGACGCGTGATCAGGACCCATCGGATCACCTTCGGCACTGGCATCCCGAGCCCCTATTGCATTGGAACCGGCCCGAAGGCGCCGACAACCCTCGGGCCGACGGCCTCGACCTCGACGCACGCGCCGGGCGGGCCGTCTGCGCCGAGCAACGGCATCCGGTCGCCGACGCGCAGCCCGAGAAGGGACAGACCGAGCGGCGTCAGAATGGACACCTCGGCGGGCGGCCAGACGCGGTCGTCCGGGTGGATCAGGGCCCGCTTTTCCAACGGGCCGTTATCGCTGAGCCGATAGGTGACAAACGTGCCCAGCGTGACGATGCCATCCGGGAGTTCGTCCGGCTCGCGCACCGCGGCCCGGCGCAATTCCTGCAGCAGGGGCACCGCGAGCGGATGGGCTTGCGCCGCGAGGTCTTGAGCCGTGCGCATCAGGCGCTGATGGTCATGGGGCGTCACCGTAATGGGTGGCAGATGGGCGGTCATGGCAATCCTCCGTGTTCAGAAAGTCGGCCATCGTGGGCAAGAGGCCGTCTTACGGGATTGGCGGGCTGCCCACGGGCAATGATGGGCACCCAACCGGCAGGATCGCCGTTGCCGCGATCTCGACGACGGCGGCCGGATCAACCAAGCCGGTGACCTCCACCAACGCCATGGCCGGATAGTGGCTCCCCATGATCTCCCGGTACACCACGCCGAGTTCCCGGCGCATGGCCCGGTAGTGATCGATGTCGAGCACGTACCACGTCATCTGCACGATGTGCTCAGGCCTCCCACCCGCCTCGCCGAGGACCGTGCGCACGTTCCGCAGCGCTTGGCGGACTTGGGGAATGAACCCGACGGACGTCACCCTGCCCGCATTGTCGGTGGCGATCTGTCCGCTGATGCAGACAAAGCTGCCGGTGCCGGCCATCGCGTGCGAATAGCCGCGCGGGCTCGGCCATTTCGGCGGGTTGATGCTCCGGAGCGGGGCCGCCAAAGGCGGCGGAACGATGGACATGGTGTCCTCCTGTCGGGCTCCGTGGCGCACAAACGCGGACGCCACGGAGCCATGATGATCCCGTTGCAGCCTGGTGGTGTCCCCGGGGCAGCGCCTGATCGGCCGCCCGCGGGGCTTAGGTTCCTGTTTTCAGGAACCCCACAGGCGTCGGATCCTCGCGCAGCGCGGTCGGCGCGAACGAGGGGGCAAGGGTGAACGCCGCCCGATGCACCGCGGGCGTGTAGTAGCGGGTCCTGCCGTGCAGCGAGGCGAACCGCTGCCGCAGGACCTTGCACGGCGGGCGCAGCGCATCGCGGGTCCCGCCCGCCGCAACGAGCGCGAGCATGCCGCCGGCATAAGTCGGAACCGGCGCAAGGAATGGCCTCACCCCGGCGAAGGATGCGGAGAGGCGCCCGCACACCATCTCCAGCTCCCGGGGCTGGAAGAACGACGCTCCACTCTGGACCGTGATCATCCCTCCGGGGCGAAGGCGGCTTCGGCAGGCCCTGTAGAAGGCCGGCGTGAAGAGTGGCTCCCCTGGTCCCATCGGGTCCGTCGAGTCGATGATGATGACATCGAACTTCTCCCTCGTCTGCCCGATGTATTGCGTGCCATCCATGACTAGGATGTTCGCTCGCGGGTCGACGAAGGCGCCGTCCGAAACGCCGGGGAGGTAACGCCGCGACAGGTCGATCACCTCGCCGTCGAGTTCGACCAGCGTGGCGCGCTCGACCGGATGCTTCAGCACCTCCTTCAGGGTGCCGCCGTCGCCGCCGCCGATGATGAGCACGTGCCGCGCGGAACCATGCGCCATCAACGGCACATGGGCGATCATCTCGTGGTAGATGTGGTTGTCACGCTCGGTCAGTTGAACAATGCCATCGAGCACCAGCACCTTGCCGAAGACCGCGTTCTCGAAGATCATCACCTCCTGGAAGCCGGTCCCGCCCTGGTGCAGGACGGAGCTGATTGAGAGCACCTGCTTATGATGCTCGTAGAGCTTCTCCTGAAACCACCTCATAGGATCACTCCCCGTTTGTGCTCGGCCAGCGTCACCAGCCCTGGCAGGAATGCGCCCTTCAGAACCTCGATGGCCTTGTGCGGTTGCGCGGCGCCGCACATGAAGATGTCGACCGCCGCATAGGAAATCTCAGGCCAGGTGTGGATGGAGATGTGGCTCTCAGCCAGGACCGCCACGCCGGAGATGCCGCCGTTCGGCGAGAAGTGATGGAGGTCGATGTTGAGCAGCGTTGCGCCGGCACGGGCGGCGGCGTCCCGCAGCGCCTGCTCGACCACCGGCAGATCGTCCAGGTTCAACGCATGCCAGAGATCGACGATCAGATGGACGCCGGCGAATAGCATGCCGTCGCGCTTGACGAAGTGGTCGAGGCGGCTGTCGTCAACGCATGCGTTGGCGGCGGGCACAATGGACAGTCTTGTCGTCCGGTCAGCATGATGCACAGGGCTCTCGAAGCCATGCGCCGGCGGGCGCACGCCAGCCTTTGCGATCACGCTGAGGCGGTTGGTTTCGGCCATTCATTTCTCCGTTGGCAGCCATTCTGCCGGTTGCAGCAAAAAGGAGGGCCACGCGGCTGACCAGGGCCGCGTGGCGTCTTATTCGTATGGTGTGCACGAGGCATACGCGCTTACGCGGGCTGGCGCTCCGCGGCAGCTGGCTCGCGCACCTGCAGCACCGTCAGCCGCTTCGACTCCCCGGTGCGCGTGATCCAATCAATCGACTTGCCGACAGAAAGTCCGATCAGGGCGGTGCCGATGGGCGTGAGCACCGAGATACGCCCCTTTGAGATGTCGGCCTCCTGCGGATAGACGAGGGTCACCGTCTGCACCCGCCCCGTCATATCGTCGCGGAAATCGACCTCGCAGCCCATGCAGACGGTGTCGACGGGATGGCGGCCCTTGGCAAGCACATGCGCCCGGTCGATCTCCTCCGAAAGTTCAGCTGCCACATCGGGCATCGTGTTCGCAGCCGCGTTGGCGAGCGCCGATAGCTTGTCGTAGTCGGCGGTGGTCAGGATGATACGGGGCTTGGCGCCGCCCGTGGTTCTCTTCGTCATCTCTGGTCTCCTGTTCTGTTGTGGACGCCTGCACTGGTCATGCGGCGCTTGGTCCGGGATCGTCGTCATCGCCCTGCGGCGGATCGGGGAGCCTCTCCGGCGCGGGTCGGCGCCGCGGCGTCAGCCGGGCCACCTTTCCGCCCGGCAGCTCCTCTCCGTGCAGGTCGGGCTTGGATGGCGGTTCATTGGGGGACTGGTGCATGACACGGCCTCCTTTGCGCCGGATGGGAGTTGGTGCTGAGGTTGGTCGAAGCGTCCGCGCAAGGAACCCGGGCGCAATGGACCCTAGCTCCGGATATGACTCTCCCGCCGGCAGACCGGGCCCTGCGCCTGCCGCCAGGAATCGGTTGTGCTCCGCCCAGCAGAACACCAGACTGAAGTAGTGATAAAGCATACCGCCGCACCGGATGCCTCAGCAGCCGGCCTCACAAGATTTGCAAAGATGTAGGGATCTTGCAGTGCCCCGAACTCGGGGCGCGGATACGCGTCGAGCTCGGGGCTACTGGCCCGCGATGAGGTTGCCTGACCGGTGCAGGCCGCGATGATATTGTGCAAAGCTCAACATAATACGCTGATGCTGGTACACATTGCCCCGTTTGTCAAATCGGCGGCGCGCAGTGTGGCGGTATGTCCTGTCTCAGGTTCATCCTCGGGCTCACGCCAAGCGTCGCTCGTCAGCACGACGTGGATGGCCTCCGCATCCTTCGCGGATCTGAGACGCGCTGCAACATCGCGGTCGCGCAACCGGCGCGCCACGCAGGCCAAGGCCCGCAAATGCGTGGGATCATCACCACCGGGGCTCAGCAGCAGAAACACGAGATCGGCGGGAATGACGTCCGCGGCACCGAAGTCCAGCGCAGGCTCCAGACGCGCGAAGGCGCCGAGGGGACTGTCGAGGCCGGGGATCGCAGCATGCGGGATCGCGACGCCGCGCCCGAAGCCGAAGGTAGACGCCTGGCGGCGCTCCAGAACCGCGTGTCGGACCATGTCATTGTTCAACGTCGATTCCGCCGCCGCAATGCGGGTGAGTTCGTCGACAACATGCCGAATGTCGCGGGCGCGCAGGCGCGGGACCATGCGCGCAGGAGAGATCAAGGATGCCATCATGGGGGGTGCCATCATCAATGCCGGCCGGATCTTGGGCCGCCTCACATGTTCAGAAATAGGACACGGACAACTGCCCCGGGCGGCGCGCTCGCGCCGCCCGGGCTTACGCGCCCGTTTGGAGAGGTCCTGTCCGGAACAGCATGTGCTGCATGAGGAAGCGTGCATTCATGACGTTAAGGCAACGCTTGTCAGCGCGGTAAGTTCAGGCTCACACAGGCGGCTATCCTTAGGGTGCTTCCCACGACACATCGCCATGCAATGACTCTGACGCATAGATGCCATTCGCTTGAACTGGTGCCGATTCAATCTATGTTGAGCACACCATGCCAAGGCTCGTTGCCCCTCATCCCATCGCCATCCACGCGACCCGCCGTGCCTCAGGCTCTTGAGCCGGGCGCAAGACGCCTGTCTTGCCCCGGGAGCTCTTGCCAACCAGCAATCATGCATCAGCCGATCAACAGCTCCCCGAGCCGGCTCTCGGCTGACCCCGGAACGCATCCGGGCACTTGATCCGCCTGGATGCGGTGTCTGCGTCAGGAGTATTGAAGTGTCCGCGTCTCTTGTTACCCCGACTGTTTCTGCAATTGACCATGAGCGGCTTCAGAGGATCGCCTCGGCCGGCATGCGGATCCGCAGGGCTCCACCATCCGCGCAGGTCCTCGCTGCAGAGCTCGAACGAGCACGGGTGGTCAGTCCTTCAAGCCTTCCTCCGAACGTGATCTCCATGCACTCGGTCTTCGATTTCCGCGACGGGGTCATGGACTCCATCCGGCGTGCGATGCTGGTTTATCCGGGCGAGGAGGATGCCGGCGCGGGGCGCATCTCCGTGCTGTCGCCGCTCGGCGCAGCACTGATCGGTCTGGCCGAGGGGCAGTCGTTCCAATGGCGCAGCGCCACGGGTGCACGGCGGACGCTGCAGGTCATCCGCGTGGTGCATCAACCCGAGCGCGCGACCGCGTCCAGAGCGCGTCATGCGAGTGAGGCAAGAGCAGCGATACGAAGCGAGCTGGCGTGGATGGTGCCTTAGCGTCGCACCGGGCCGGAGGCATCCTCCGGCCCGGCAAAGGGCTTAGGCCAGCGCCGGGGCCGACATCTGGCCGCGGGTGGCATCGATCATCCGACGCTTCCTTCGGCGCAGCTGCTTGTCGACCTTCCCAAGTGCCAGGTCAAACGCCTGATGGCAGCCGCCGGCGGACGCAGCGGCAATGATCATCCTAAGATTGCTCACCTGGATGTTGATGGTGCAGCAGTACGAGGGCCCATCGCGCGTGAACCCAACCGTCGCATGGTTCAAGCGCCCGAAGTACGTTCCGGCGACATGCAGGAGCTTTTCCTGAACGTGATGAGGCAGGGCCTCACCAAGGTTGATGTTGGTACCGTTGATCTTAATCGCTCTGCTTGCGTCACTCGGCTTCATGGGTGTGCCTCCTTCATGAGATTGCGCCATGGGAGTTCTCCGGATGAGGCGCGCGCCTCATCGACTGCCGCGGGAGCCTGTCGTCCGGACGTCGTGGAGTGTTGGGACTGGCCGGTTCATCAGTTCCATAGGAACACCAAGGACACCGGGCCGCAGCCCTTGGCAAACTGCGTTTGCAGATACTGCAGACGGCCCGACGTACGCGCCTCAGCATCATCACCCTCCTGTCGCGAGCCTTGGCTCGGCAAAGTTGTTGTTGTCGTGTGCAGGGACCGTGACGGGAAAGCGAACGTTGTCCCGCCATCGTTCATGCACGTCGGTTCCGCGGAAATTGCAGCTACGAGCTCTTGCCCGGACGGAACGTGTGTGTCGCGGCGACATAGGCCGTGAGGATCAACGTGATGGACGCGCAAAGCCCCATGACGCTGATCGACGCCGCGTAGCCGAACGTCTCACCCAGGTTCTCCCAGAAGACGAGTTGCGCGACCGTCAGCGCGATGAAGATTGCAAGGAATATGATGGACATGACCTCACCATTCGGCGGCCTCAGCGAGGCCGCCGTTCCTGACGCTTTGATTGTGTTTGCGATGAAACCCGCACGCGCCGGATCAATCTACGCGATGGATGAGAGTGAGCTTATGGCTGTTCGGGTTTTTGCCGTGTGCCAATCATCCCCGGACCAAGGACGTCCGGGGCTCAGGGTCCCGTCTTGAGACGGCCTGCGCGCAGAGTGGAAAGGGTACGGATCGTGGGCATGACCCCATCAATGTCGGTTGCGCCAACTCCAGTGTCAAGGTTGATGGCCGCGACAGAAGGCAACGTTTGACAAAGCGTCCCACCATCTTAAGCTTGCTTCGTTATGTTGACGTTTCCGAGACATCATCGCGGCCTTTGCCGCGCCGGAACCCTGGTCGCAGGCCAGTAACCCCGCGGCCCGGCGCTTAAGACGCGCGGGCCCGGGGTGATGAAACCTATCCGACATTCAACCAGGCAGGGATCCGGGCGCATCGACGTCCCGTGCAATGCCTTGTTCACCGTGCTTGCACGTTGGCTCAGCCATGGGCCGATCTGCGACGCGTCCGATGCGCCTGTCGCGACCGCGCCGTCGAAACATGGTTTGGCCAGCACATGGTGACGTCGAAGATCGGAACCTGCGGTGCGGCAGAGTGCAATGAGCAAAGCATCGAAGAAGAGATCCTTGAGTTATCGGGTCACGACGCCCGAGGAGCGGGCCAGACGTCAGGATGAGATCGAGAGGCGGACCGAGCGCATCCTAGCGCTCAAGGCGCAGGGCCTGAACTACGCGCCATCGGGATCCGCCTGGGCCTGAGTCCCAGCACCGTGAGCCGCATCGCGCGGGAATACACCCAGCAGGCGCACAATTAGGGCCTGCTGGCTGCAATCATGTGAAGGAGAGCGATATGTCCAGTCATGCACAACGCTTGTCGAGCCAACGCACCACGGCGGGCGCACCGACGGCTGCCGAGGCGCTGGCCCGCGAGCTGTTCGAGCGGGTCTGCCGCGACGACACCTTTGACGACCTCAAGCGGCGCGCTGCGTTCAACCGGCAGGATGCGGGCCGGCTCAGGCACTGGATCAGGGCCGCGCAAGCCGTGTTGGCGAAGGCGCATCCCCATCGTCCCTGACGATCGGCATTCAGCAACTCTCCGCGTGGCAGACGAAGCCGAGGTAAGTATTCGACACGCTGTTCAGCAAGGAACGATTCTAATGATCGCCTGAGGCGTGTCATGCATCCTCTTCGGTCGCCGCGAATTCATCTACTGGTTCCACGGACATTTCGAAGCAGCTTTCAATACTTGATTTTGTCCGGGATGGACTTACATCGAAGACATCATGATTACGCTGCGTCACCTTTCAAACCTTCGCGCGAGTCGCCTCCAAGCAGGCCACTGATCCCCGAAGGCCGGCCTTGCCCATCGCGGCGGCTCGCCATTCGGGGCCATGACGATTCCTGAACAATCCTCGGACCCATGATGCCCCTTTTGAGGGGCTGGCGCGGCATGCCCCCGTCAGGATCGTCCCTACCCTTCTGCATGCTGCGCCGCGCGGAGGAGAAGACATGACTGCAAACTGTCACCGCTCGCCTGAGCCGCTGTCGCCGCACCTGCTGCCATCGCTGGCCCTTGGCCCATCGCCCGTTCCGGACGGTGGCCCCATCACGCTGTTACCGTGGCGCCTGAGACGGGAATCCCTTGGCCGCTCGACGCAGGGCGGGCCCTACGGCCAGGGCTGCAGGTCGCAGCTTCCACCCGTAGGCAAGGCGCCGCCCCCGCTCACCGTCGCGGATGTGATGACGCGCGACGTGGTCTCCGTCTCGGCGGCAACCCCGGTGAGCGAGATCGCCAGCGTGCTGGCCGGCAAGCGGATCAGCGCCGTGCCGGTGGTCGGCGCCGATGGAAGTCTCGTTGGCATCGTCAGCGAGGGCGACCTGATCCGGCGGGCCGAGATCGGGACCCAACGCCGGCGTTCCTGGTTGGCCAAGGTCTTTGCCGACATCAGTGCGGAGGCATCCGCCTACGTCCGGACCCATGGCCGCAAGGCGCGGCATGTCATGACCTCCCGGGTGGTCACGGCCACCGAGGACATGACGCTCGCGGACGTCGCCGACGTAATGGAGAAGCGGCGTCTCAAGCGGCTTCCCGTCGCCTGCGGAGACGTTCTCGTCGGCATCGTCAGCCGCAGCGATCTTGTCAAGGCGGTGGCGCGCCACCGCGCCCCCGTGTTCGCCGATCCTCCCACGGACGACACCGTCCTGCGGGACCTGATGGTCCGTGTGAAGGGACTGACGCCTTCTCACCGGCTCATCCACGTCTCAGTGCATCGCGGCAACGCGGACATTGCCGGGCTTGTGGACTCGGCGGCCGAACGCGAGGCGATCCTGGTTGCCGCCGAGAACACGCCGGGGATCCGGTCGATTCAAGACCGAATGGTCCTGCGACGCCGCTCCATTTCCTGAGCCGGGAGGACAATCCGATGACGCACCTTCGCGCAATTCTCATGGCTGCCATCCTGTTCGGTGGCGTGTGCCTGGTGCTCGGCGCCCTTGGGGCGATGATAATCGAGTCCGGGAGGGTTCTCGGCATCTACGGCATGGCGGTTCTCGGCTTCGCCGCATGGGTGTCCTGGGACACGTTCCAAGGGTGCCGCGTGGGGCAAGGCACCCCGAGGTCCAGGAGATCTTTGCCATGAGGGTCGCAACCCCTTGCGTCTGTATCCGCTCGTGATGGCCGTCTCCGCGGGAGACATCACGCCGGGGATGTCGTGCCTGCCCACAATGCTTGCCCTCCACGGCACAACTGATGGAGAAGACGATGAAACGGACTGAAACGCGGACAGCCCACGGCAATCCCGCATTGAGCACTACGCCAGTTGAGCGCAGGCCAATGCGCGACGACGTGATGGACGCGACCACCAACGACCCAGCGGATCTCGACCGAAGGCTCGACTGGGCGCTGGAAGAGACCTTCCCCGCCAGTGATCCCGTATCGGTCTTGTGTAGTTGACGGCGCGACTTTCATTCGCTCCGCATGCGCTTTTCGGAGCTGCCTGTGCTTGACCGGGGATCATCGATGCAGATGCTGCGCACCGCGAGTCGGCAGGAAATTTGCAGCTAGCAGCTCTTCAGCCGGTCAGCATAAGCAGCTCGGGCCACCGACTCGAGAACCGTTCGATCCTAGCCGCACCGACTGTCGATTCGCTTAGCGGCCCTTGGATGCAATGAGCCTTGAGGGCGAGCGCCCCCAAGGTCGGCACCGATGTCAATTGCACCAACACATTCCCAACCGTTAACGTTTCATTAACTTCTTGACAGCGTTGGGCTTGGTGACAGCAGCGATAGGGACCTCACGACAGACTTCGCTTACTGAGGGCAGGCTCAAAGAATGGCTCTCACTCCCGATAATTTCCGGTTATCGGGAGCGTCACGAAAAGTACCCGATCTGAGAGTTACGGCTTCGGTCTGGCGGGGCTCGCACGACGCCAAGGCTGATTGCGTCTGAGGTTTTGAGCCGACGAGAGGCAGCCGTCGATCGCGCATGTTCGGCAGCCTCGCAGGGCGGCAGTTGATCGTCTCAACTTCTTGCGCAGCGAGGAGAACCGCTTCCGCTAGAGGTCCCTGCTTTGGGAGGCCTATCCCAGAATTGGACGGTATGGAAATCGTTTCCGGCTTTTGCTTAATAAACGCGTCGATACTGATGGAATCACTTTACACACAGATGGAAATCAGGTTTTCCAGGTTAGCCTAAACCATTGCAATTGATAACTTTTGTTTCGCCGTATTTGGTTATAGGTCCACGACCTACCCCATAGGCGCTCTTGGTGCCCGTCCCTGACAGTCGTACCATCAGGTGTCAACGACGCGGATGACGGCCCATGCACCTGCAGCGCATCGTCCTCCCGAGCGGCCACGTCACCTGGACCGCCTATGACGGTGACGCCATCGTCACCGAGATCCGCGAGTTCGTCATCTCCCTGGAGGCGCGCCATCACGCCCCGAGCACCGTCGCGCATTACGCCCGGCACGTGGTCCGGCTCGGCAACTATCTCGCGGCCATGGGCAAGAGCTTCCGCGAGATCACCCCCTTGGACCTCGACCGCTTCATTCCCGCGCTGATCCGCCATGGCCCGATCCTGGATCTGAAGACCGCCCTCAACATCATCCCGCTGCACCCGGAGCCGGTGGACGTTTCCGCCAGCCTGCACAACCAGATCCTGTTTGCGATCAAGGCCTTCTACACCTTTCTGGACATGCGCCACGCCGCGCTGATTTTTGACGCCGGCGAGCGGCCCCGGACGCATCATCCCGACGCTTACAAGCCTTTCCTGGCTCATATCGCGCAGCGCAAGCCACGGCGTCGCACCGAAAGCCGGTCCGACCATCAGGCCAAGACGGCCTCCGCCAAATGGGCCGTCGACCACCGGCTGACGCCCGAGCAGGTCCTGAAGATTATCGAGGCGGCCAGCCTCATGCGCGATGCCTTCCTGGTGGTCCTCCTGTACACGACCGGCATCCGGATCAGCGAGGCCCGGGGCCTGCTGCATGAGGACTTCCGGTTGGAGGAGAACGTCATCTGGGTCACGCCCCGCCTTCACGAGAACAATGCGCGCGTCAAAAACGGCAAGGCACGGCCGATCCCGGTGCTCGACTTCGTGATGACGATGTACGAGGACTATGTCGCCAGCGACGAATACCTTCCGGCCTTCGAGACCGGCACAAACTATGTGTTCTGCAACATCGCCAAAGCGCAAATCGGTCGCGGGCTGACCGAGAGCAACGTCTACGACATTCAAGAGCGACTGGTCCGGAACTCAGGCATTGCGTTCACCTGGCACATGTTCCGTCATACCCATGCCAGCGAGGCGATCGCTCAGGGCTATAGCCTGCTCGATGTCGCTGACCGCCTCGGGCATGCCAGCCCGCAGACGACCAATGCCATCTACAAGCACCTGTTCAATGCCGAGTACAAGAAGCTGCAGCTCAAGAACCACACGGAGGTCGAAGAGCGCCTGAATGACTTGCGGCGTATCGGCCTGGCAGAGGAGAAACTCAAATGGCTCTGACGCTCGCCCGAAGCTGCGACCCGGACGTCGCCTATCTTGGGAGCCTGCGGGCCTTTCTGGCCGCCCTGCACCCTGCCCTGCTCGAACGAGACCTGTGGGGCTTCCATACGCTCCGGGAATGCTTCGGGATCGACGCCGGATCCGCGTTATACGCGCCGGGCGGTTATGGCGAGGCGAGGCACGCTCAAATCCTCCGCGACGCTCAGAAGATTGAGGGACAGAGCAGCCACACGGACAGAGATAACGCTGGAAGATGCGGCCGGAGCCTGGGTCGACCAGCGTCAATCATGCGACAACGCGGTCAACCGCTGTCCGATGAGTTGCTGGGTGGCATCGGCTTCGACTTCGCCGATGTGCCGGAATTCTACAAGACGGAGCTCAAGGCGTTTTTTGCCTGGCGTCTGTCACGCCCATAGAGCCGGCACTACCTCTGGTACACGAGAGCGGTCCAATTGATTCCCTTCTGTGCTGACCTTGCATCCAGTCAAGCACCTCCAGTCCGCCACCTGATCGACTTCGGGCACCCTATCGAGAGCGGTTCAGGGCGCGGCAGCACGCCCCTTCGGAGCCTGTTTGAGGATTGGCTGGCAGGGCAGGAATACTCGGTCCGCTCCACGAAGCGCAAATGGCGTCGGGACGCCGCGATCCACGAGACAGCCTATGGGCCCGTGGCCAGTGCCGTGGCCAATGTCTTGGTGTTCACCCTCATCCTCTTGCGCGAGAAAGCCAAGCCGGTGGAGGCCAGGGACCTGGTTCTCCTGGAGGATGTTTATCCCGCAGATGAAGTTCCGGTGACGCGGTCCAAAGCCCCCTATCTCAGCTTCTTCCGCATTCAACTTCCGTGGCTGCGCAACCTGGCACGGCGCTACGTTCTCAACAAAATCGAGCACAAGGAACTCTCTCCGCGCACGCTTCCATCCTATCTTGGTTCTCTGGGGCAGATCGAAGCATGCCTGTACAGCCTTCATTCCTCTCCTCGCCCCGAACACATCACACAGGAGTTCATCGAGCATACGTTCCTGTCATGGGGCAACGACAAGGGGTTGACCGGGCAGAACTGGTATACGGATCCGCTCAACATGCTTCAGTGGGCATCCGCCTACCTCCCGGAATACCGCTGGCGCCGCCTTGTCTTCGATAAGAGAAACGTTCGCAGGGTTCGCAGCTATCATCCCCGAACGCATGAATATGAGCGTCATCTCGAAGACGCGATGGTGCCCGAGGAGGTCATTGAGCAGATCTTCCTGACGTTCGACTCCCTGCCGGTTGTCTGCAAACGCCTTCTGATCATCGCCCGCTACACGGGCATGCGGTCCAACGACCTGCATGCCCTTGCGTTCGATTGCCTGGGCCCAGATCCAGACGATGCCGACTTCATGCTGCTGACCTTCTACCAGTCCAAGGTCAAGCGCTGGAACACCAAGCCGCTGCACAGGAACGATGCCGCCCATGCTCTGGTCATCCAGGCCATCCAGGAGCAGCAGGACGACGTCCGGAGGGCATGGCGCCGCAAGACACAATACCTGTTCCCGCACCGGCTCGGCGATGCCGAGGTCCATCTCAGCCCTGGACACACCCGGGACATGATCGCGAAGTGGATCATCCGCCAGGGCATTCGTGACAAGGACGGCGGCATCTACAAGTTCGGCTGGCATGATCTGCGCCACTTTTACGGCACCGAGCTGGCGTTGGCTGGTTACGACATCATGATGATCCAGATGGAACTCGGCCATGCCTCGGCCGACATGAGCTTGATCTACGTCAACCAGCGTCTGAAGCTGAAGAAGAAAGCTGTCCTCGAGAAGGGGGGTGGCAAGTTCATCTCCATCAAAGGTGAGGTCGACGACAAGGTTGCCGAACTGGCGCTGCGCAAGGATGCCACTCTGGCGGTTGATGTCCCCGGCGGTCTTTGCTCGCTTCCGGGCCAGATTGGCGAATGGTGCGAGCACAACGGAGCCTGCTTCACGTGCACGTACTTCCGGGCCGATATCGGGCAGTTGCCGTTCTTCGAGAAGGAAATGCGCACCATGGCTGCCAGCCTCACCCGCCTCAAAGGCGAGGTGGAAGGCTTCGAGCAGGACGGACATCGGCGCATGGCCGACATCGGGCGCATGCGGATGGAGCGAACCCAGCAGGGGCTTACGAACGTCAAGACCATCATCAAGACGATCAGGGCGGAGGGGACCTTCAGTGGCCAGGCTCGAAAATACCAGCGGGCTGCTTGCAGCGGCGCCGCAGCGGAGTGTGACCAAGCGGCGTGCGGTCGAGGAGATCCTGGGCGCCATGCGCCGGAACGGTGAGGTCATCTCGTTCAAGACCGTGGCCGAGCGCGCCAACGTCAGCCGCGAGTACCTTTACCGCCAGTTCAAGGAGGTGATCCAGCAACTGCGCACGACAGCGCTTCAGCAGCGTGTGACGGTTGCCGGCGAGGAGGTCCGAGTTCGCTCGGCGGGCCGTGCCGCAACGATCGAGGTGGCGCTGCGCAACAAGATCAAGCGGCTGGAAACGGAACTGGCCGAGGTCCGCCAGCAGAAAATGGAATTGGATCGCCGCTATGAGCGCGCGCTCGGCGAAGCGGAGGAATGGCGCAGCCGGCATCAGCGCGCCGTGACGGAACTTCTGGAGGTGCGCAGCCGGTTGACACGTTATGGATCGTCATGAGGCATGACGGGCGAAGCCGTCAGGGCTTGGACACCCCAAGCCGCCGGCACGCGCAGCGGTCAAGAAGGCCCGCAGGGCCCCGCCGGAGGCGGCAGGCCTGTTCTTGACAGCGAGCATGGCGGTGGCACCTCGATCGCGTTGCCCGTGGATGACATGTCAATTAGGTCTAAACGCCTGGCCTGCCTGAGGATTTACAGAACACCTCCAGGTAAATGCGAAATGTTATCAAGTTATATAGCGTTGATAGCGATGAACTTCCTCACCGTCATTTGCATTATGTCCTGAAGGAGATATAGTCTATATCTAGACACCAAGGCAGCGCCATGACACAGCCTCTCAAGAGCCAGGACACGGCATCGCAGGCTCTCCCCCATCTCGACCAATCACGCTTCGAGCCTGCCAATCGAAGGCGCCTGAGCGCTGCTGGCATGCGCACCTTCCTGGCCATTGCCGACCTATGGGCTCTAACCGAGCAGGAGCGCCTCCGGATCCTCGGGTACCCGGCGCGTTCGACCTATCACAAGTGGGCCAAACAGGCCCGTGAACACGTCGATTTTACCCTAGACGCCGATGTTCTGACCCGGATCTCGACAGTTCTCGGGATCTACCAGGCTCTGCGAATCCTTTTCGAAACCGAACAGGAGGGCTTGTCATGGCTTCGCGGGCCGCATCAGGCCATGGTGTTCGGAGGTCATCCGCCGATCGAGCTCATGATCGATGGCACTCAGGACAGTCTCCTGACAGTGCGGCGCTTCCTCGATGCGGCCCGCGGTGGCCTCTACATGGAGCCCAATGAGGTAGACCGAAACTTTATCCCTTATGACGATACGGATATCCACTTCTCGTGACCAACGTCGCTGAAGCACCTTACCCGACCTACCGTCTGATCCCGTCCCAGTTTCCGCCCATTGGCCTGTTCGACACGGTGGCAACACCTGCCGATCTATGGGCGGTCATGGACTTGGTCGGGTGGACCAATGACCGGCTGGTGGCCAGCCGCATTGCCCGCCTTCCCCAACAGGAATGGGTTTATGGCCGACCAAACGCCAGCATCGTGATGGCGGCGTTCCTGCACGTCAGTCCCGCCGGCATGCGGTTCAACTCGCCCGACCTCGGGGCCTGGTACGCTACCAGCGAAATCGAAACGGCAGCAGCAGAAGTCGGCCATCACCTCCGACGCGAGGCGGTGGCACGAAGCCTTCCGGAATTGACACGGGTCTATCGAAGCTATTCAGCACGACTGCATGGTGTCTACCTGGATATTCGCGGCCAGCAGGCCGAGCGCGCCGATGTTTATGCGCCTGATCGCTACGATGCCTCGCAGCAATTCGGCGAAGCGATCCGTCGTGCAGGTGAGGCTGGCATCATCTACGACAGTTTGCGGCGCCGTGGAGGAACCAACATCGTTGCACATCGGCCCACGAATATTCTCGATGTCACGCAGGCTGATCATTTCGAGATACGCGTTCCGGCTCTCGGACGTCGAATTGACGTGCGGAAACTCACCGCCGCTTAGACGGAAAAATCATCGAGCGAAGTGATCTTTGCTAGTGAGCAGCTTTTCCCATTGCTAGCACTAAACGGCGTAGTCCCTTCATGCCCGAAGGCACCAACGTACCGCTGGGCTTTGTTCGGTTGGCATTTGGCAGAATGGATGCTAATCCGTACCCATCCCTTAACGTTTGTTTCTGTGTGGAGCGATGACGCTGCGTCTCCCCGCCTGAAATTCATTTTCAACGATCAGGATTTGCCAGATGCCCGGCATCGCACGTCAGTTCGAGCCGCAGATCACCCGTACCGGTGGAACTCCCTCCAAGTACCGCTTTACTGCCCGATGCTCGGGATGCCATAAGACCGACACCTACGAGTCCAGCACGTCTGTGGGTGACGCTAGCGTCAAAGGCCACTTCAAGGACCGCGGCTGGCTTCTCGCCCGCGATCGCGCCCATGATCTGTGTTCGGCATGTCTGGCGAGACCCGACGGGGCTCAGCAGCCTCGCCAGCGCGAAGTTCGGCACCACAGGTCACCAGACGCTGTGACCCATCCGGATCGCCCGACACCAAGTACAAACAAGCTGTCTCGAGACACCGCTGATATCCTGGCACGCCACCTGGGCAAGCCCGAAGCCCTCGCCGCGGAGGTCTTTCGCCCCAAGCCGGTGCAGGCCCCTCGCCCACCAGCTGCGGACGTGCCTCTCCCAGTCGCACCGGCCCCTGCCCTGTCACCCGAGGTCGAACAGGCCCTGACGGGAATAGCCGCCGAGCTGAAAAGCCTTCGCTCCACGATGGACCTTATGGCTGAGCAGATGGGCAAGCTGGTCTCTCTCGGCACTCAACAAATCGAGGCCATCTCTCGTCTGGGGCCTCTGATGGTGCAATCGGCAGAGGGGATCTCCGGAAGCCTGCGGGAGGTTGCCAGCGCGGTGCAACTTATCCCAAACGTTTCCATCCCTGCCGGGGAGGCTTTGAGGCCATCAGCCAAAGCGGCAGGGATTGAGGAGCCGCCGGCACTGCAGCTTAATCTTCTGCAAGGATTGGACCAAGCAGTTGGTCCGGAAGCAAAGTCTGCACCGATAGCGGCAGAGAGACCGACGCCATCCAGGCAGAGCCGACGCCCCAAGAGAAACGCAGCACCAGCGCCTCAGGCGGGCTCTGTGCCTGTCGTGGTCAAGTCGATCCCCGATACCAAGCGCTCGGATCGGTTCTACACGATCATTCGGCTGCCACGAGAATTGTGGGACCAGGCCGGCTTTGGTCCGGAAGATCGTCTCCAGCTCGACTGGAGCGGGAAGGCCCTTGCCATCGAACGTGCTACCGAGGGCGGGGCGAAGCCAAAAGCGATTGGGGGGACCTCTGTGGTGCTTCAGTCGTGGAAGCTGGGCAACCTGAACTTCGATCACCCTAAGGTGACAGAAACTGATGGGGGCTTGCGGCTGACGGGAGGACGTAGCCCGGCGTAGGGGCGGTAACTCACCGCGTGGCAAGCACGCTAAGCGAACTGCTTTTCAAAGTTTTGCTTATGCGAATTTGCATACGTTTTACAACATTACCTCTGACTGACGTGGGAATGCTCTTACAGTGATGATCAATCACCAGGTCCTCGGCTTCGATCAGGCCGTTTGGTGGGAAGCCGAGCGATCTCACGTTCTTCTCTGATCACTCTGTTCACTTCACGCAACAGATCCTTGTCAGACTGGAGAAGCTTGAGGAGATCCGCGTCTTTCCTGTCAAGATCAACCTTGAAATAAGTGAGATACACCAAGCGCATTTCTTTTCTGATGGGTGAGAAATCGCGATCAGCGACTGTGATATCTCGAAGCCGCTCGGCGAGATCTTTTGCGAGAGCGATTCCCTCGAGCCAGGGCTTCCGCAGGGCCGGATTTCTCTTGATCGCGGCAATCTCGGCGTCCAGGTCGCGGCCAGCCTTCTGCGGAGACTTGGTAACAGGGATAGCAGGAGTTGGCCTTGAGGGGGGCGGCTGAGGGGCTTTTGCTGCGGCCGCTTGGCGCTCCCTTGCGCCGGCGAGTTCGTGGCGGATCACTGCGACATTGACGCCGGAGCCAGGGTTGACGACCGTCAGGTCTGCGGCAAGGCCAATCAGGACTGCCCGCTGCCGGAACTCCTTGGAACCCCTCAGGTCGATCATGCCCCATTTTTCCTGGGCGACTTTGAGAGCCGTCAACGTCGCCTTGTTGTCACCCTCGGCGGTGATGGTGATGCGGCTTCCCTGGTCGATGAATGCCGTCTTCCCGTCGCGCTGATAATAAATTTCGCGGCCGACTTTGATCGGCGTGAAATCTCGGACCGTCACCGGCTGAGGAGCCTTGTAGGCGCCCTCCAGATAATTCCGGGTGTTCCGATACCGAAAGGCCTCAGCTTGGGCCTCCTTGCCCGTGACGCGCAGATACGCGGCGTAGTCGCGCAAGGCACCGACCCGGCCGCGTCGTGCACGTTCCTTGGCTCTCAGCACCTTAAGAGCCTCCCGCTCGTCACGCTCGATTAGGGCAATGACGCTGAGGAGATCGCGGGCCAGCAGAGGATCGAGTCCCCTCTTCGATTGGGCCGCAACAATTTGCGCGTTTCGGACGGCATCATCTTTGATGTCCCGCGCGGCGGCGGCATGCCGCTCCCGTTCGATTGTTCGGCCTATCTCGCGGGCTTCAACAGTCTGCGTCCGCTTCTCGGCGTAGGCCTTCACGTCCGAAGGTGCTTTCCGATCCAGCAGGATCCCCTCCCTCCCCTTCGGCTCCGGCCCTGGCGGCCGTGCTCGTCGCGGTCGGTGCGAAAGAGGCGGCCCTTCTCGTCAAAGTCGAAGATCGCCTTGGCCTCCTTCTGCCAGCCCTGCGCTCGCTCGATATAAGCTAAGGCGCGATGTGCCCTCTGAACGGAAAACTCGATATCTAAAACTTTGCCGGACTCTGGGTGGGTCCGGTTGACCGCAATGTGCAGATGCCGGTTCTTTGTGTCGTCGTGCATCGCATAGACGATGGCGTATTCTTCGACGCCGAGTTCCCGGCAGAAGATCTTGGCTGCCTCGTCAGCCTGGGCCGCCGTCGGCTTCTCATGTTCGTGCCACGACAGGATGAAATAGAATGCAGCGAAGAAGGCCACAGGAGAGCCGTCCAAGGATCCGGTCAATGTACAGTCGGGCACCCTTCCGCGGGATGCGGCTCCGAAGCCGGCGGCCAGCCCAGAAGTGCAGAAGGCCCACCATTCAGGTGCTGCTAGCAGCGGTCTGCAGGAATTCGATGTTTCGCGCCGGCCTAGAGGATAGACGATGAAAAAGTTCGTAGTTGTTGCATGCCGCAAAGGTGGAGTCGGTAAAACGACCGTTTCACACTCCGTCATCGACTATCTAGATAAAGCGGAGGATAGCCCCATCATTTTTGAGACGGATACGAACAACCCGGACGTTGGATCGGTCTACAAGGGCAAGCGGGATATGAGGTCCTTCTACCTCGTAAAGGAGGATGATTGGGGTAAGGTGATTGATCTCGTCGAGGGCTCGAACAAGTCGATCGTGATTAATACGCCCTTGGGCTCGGACGTCGATAAGAATGCAGGGGCATTGCGCGTCGTTGCAGGGCTTGGGACACATAGGGTCCAGGTCGTGATGCCAATCGATGATCGGCAGGACACGTTCTACTTCGTGGAGGACATGTATGACGCGCTCAAGCCGCAGGACGGGGAACCCGGGGTGCCACTGCTGATTCTTCGCAATCTCCATTACGGCAAGCCTGAGCAGTTCACGATCCTCAATGAGAGCAAGCTCATGCGAGAAATCGAGGCGTCGGACTTTGCCGAAGTCGATGATTTTCCGAAGCTGTCCGACGCAATCAAGAAGCAGCTCGTCGATGAGAAAAAGACCTTCGATGAAATCGCCGGCTCGGTAGGATCGGGATCAAAATGGGTCCTGCAGCAGTTCCAGCGCCGGGTTCGGTCGGTGTTCGAGGATCGGCTTGGATGAAAGGCGAGAAGACTTATCTCGATGCGTTTCGGGTGCTTATGGGACGCGAGCCGAGTGATGCAGAGCGTCAATCGACGTTCCGTCTCGTCAAGGCCATGGGTCTTGACGAGACGGACGACCTTGCCAAGGCGATGATGCTGATGGGATATGTTGAGGCGATGCTTCAGCGGATCCCGAGCCGTGTGGAGGCTGCGGCAACAGTTTCGACGGATAGGGTCAAGGAGGCAGCAGACCGCGTAATCGAGGCGTCGGCGGCCAAGGCTCAGGCGAAGTTGGCCGACTCCGTGGCATCGGTCGCTCAAAAAGTCGCCAACGACGTCGCCGGCAAGGCAAAATGGCAGGCGGCCGCCATGGCGGCGATTGTCATCGCGGCACTGATTGGGGGCTTCAGCTACGCAGCATACGATGTAGGCTTCAAAGCAGGCCATGTAGAAGCACTCACTGAGCTCAAGAACGCTGAAGTTGCCGCCGCGTGGGCGAATACAGAAGAGGGACGCAATGCGCAGCGTCTTGCTGGCGTGACCCGTATTTCGGCTCTCCTCGAATGCACATTAAAGGGCTTCAAGATCGTTGAGGTCGAAAACGGTCGAAAGGGCTGCTTCCCGGATAAGAGCGCACCAGCCTTTCATGGATGGTTTGTTCCGGCGGAATGATGATCTGAGTGGGTCCGGCTGCCCTGACACGAGCACCGGATCAAGGCCTCAGTTGCGGCAGTGGCAGCCCGAGGGAATGTGGCGAATGGAGAGATCCAAGTGTCGTACCCATCATAGACTGTGGGAATTGAAGTGATGTTTAGGTTGTACTGCTCGCTCCAAGTGCTTGATTTAGCACGAGTTTGACGTTGGTCCGCTGCTGCGAATGTTGTTTTAGGGTCTGTTTGAAGATCTGGGAGCCCGCTTTGGGCGTCTGTTCCTAAACCAGCGATCTTAAAGATATCGAATAGGCGCAGCTAATCCTCTCGTACGTCAGTCTTCTGGCGGGACCCCGGCAGACCTATTCGTTGCGGCGCATCATTATTGCGATCTTTTATCGGCAGTGCACCAAGGTATACTGGCGACTACGCACGGGTATCCAACCAGTCTGCTATCTTTACCAATATGCCTAGGATGGCACGTGGAAACATGTGACCTTGGCCCTGCGCGAGAGCTATCGCAGCAGTTACCGCCGAGCGCTGCAACCCACAGCCACGATCATCTAATCGGTCAAGACCATCGAAATTGGCGGACACACGGGCAAAAAGATCAAGGGCCACAAGCGCCATCTGTTCGTCAACACTCAAGGTATGCTGCTGAAGAATAAGGTCCATCTGGCCGACGTTCACAGCTGCTTAGGTGCCGAGCCCCTATTGTCGGGGTTCGAAGCATCTGTTTCCTGCTTTGGAGCTGATGTGGGCCGTCACTGCCAATCGCGGACTGCAGGACTTGCTGCGCAGAACGTTCGGTTGGAGATTATCCATCCCGAAACACTGGTAGGCAGGTGAGGTCTGGATGCGGGTGGGATCAGGGCCATCAGCGCGCCAGAGTGGCCGACCAGCCTCTCAGCCGGATCAGTTATCTTGGTGTTCCAGCTTCGCTGCCAAGTCCCTGCCTCAAATCCAGGCGTCGCGGGCTACCCTCATCCCGTTGGGGGCCGCTCCATCTCGAAAGGGGTAGTCGATATCAAGTTGACTAGCTTGGGCTTGTTTCCTATTTGTTCCAATATGACCCAGGCAGCCGCACATAGCGCCGATATCGGATCGCACCTTCCGCGAAACGGTGACGTGTATGCCGGGGCAGGCCAACAGGAAGAACATCGGATGAGCCGGAGCCTTCACCGGCAAGATCCAACATTCGGCCAACCGAACCCATGTCCCTCTTCCGCTATCTCAGCGACGACGCATTCCTGATCTTCTCGCGCAAGCACCGTTACCTCTATGAGGCGGCGTTGCTTGAAGTGCACGAGCACTTCTTCTCGTCCGGTGCGGTTTTCCCGACCCCGCAGGAAGTCACCCACGCCATCTATGATCTCGTCGCGCGAAGGCCAGAGTTACTTCTCGACGGCGAGGATCCCGGCGAGGGTCTTCCCGAGGTCATCTCGAAGGGCCGCCGCAGACTGAAGTTTGCCGGGACCGGCGGCGAGACGGGCGACAGGGTCCTCAAGGCAGCCAACCAAGTCTACCAGGGGCTGGTGCGGACGGGCTGGCTTGAGGAGGAGGAATACGGCCTCAAAGTCACGGTCGACATGCCGATGGGCGCGCTGCTCGTCGTGCAGCGGCTCTCGAGCCTCAAGTCCGACGTCTCGCAGCGGTTCGGCGGCCTGGTCGTCCACATCAAGACCAGCCTTGACCTCGTGGAGGGGCTGTCCGCAGAGAGGAACCCCGAGAAGGCGAGATCGACGGCCGTCCACGCGCTTCGCGAGGCAAGGGTGCAGGCCGACCAGTTCGTGAAGACCCTGCGCGCAATCCTCTCCGACCTGAAACGCATCCGCAAGTCGCTGATCGAGTCGCAAAACTTGCGTCAGAAAATGGACACCTACTTCGCGGAATTCATCGGTGAGCTGATCCTGAAGGATTTCCAGGCAATCCTCACCTTCAACCATCCCTATCGTTTCCGGGACCAGATCGTCTCGACGGCGCGCCGGATCGCCTACGCCGAAGACCTGTTAGCCATCATCGCGGACGGCTACGTGGAGATCGGGGTCTCGCCCAACGTGCAGGCCGCCCGGGACGAAGCCGTGAGCGATCTTCTCTCGATCGAGGGCACGTTCGAGACCGTTGGCGACATGTTCGAGCGCATTGCGCAGTTTCGCAGGGCCCTCGAGTCGAGGTTGAGGAACACCGTTAAGTATGCCGAGCAGGGTGAACGCGGTCTCGCCTCCCGCGCACGCGACCTCGTTACCCGCATGGAGTCACTGCTGCTTGCCAGCCCTGATCGCTACGCGCGCGCCACCGTGCCTGTCGCGATCGAACCTGTCGCCACGCCGTGGTCGGAACGGCAGCTCGCGCCGCAGCGCCAGGCCCGACAGCCGATCGAGGCCAAGCCGCTCGCGCAGCGCCCCCACGATCCCATCTATGAGTTCCGCAAGCGCATGCGCGCCGACTACCTCGAGCGCATCTCGCCATCCCCGGAGCGCGTGAAGCGCTTCCTCGAGCGGGTCACGCCCCCCTACCACACGACCGAGGCTCGGTTCATCGAGATCCAGACCGTCGACGACTTCCTGGCCTTTGATGCCGCGCGGCGTTACGCGCTGACGAATGAGGTCCCTCCCCTTCTCTCTCGCGAATTCGAGTTCGAGTACCTACCCAGTTCCGAGCCACACGACAGCGAATGGCTCCGGTGCAGCAACTTCGTGATTCGCCGTCGCGGCGACTGCCAGCACAAGAGGACCTGAGATGCTAAGCGAGTTCGAGCAGGTCGAGGCGACCTTCGGCGCTGAGAAGGCCGCCGATCTCCGCAAGGCCTGCCGCTACCTTCTGCGAAATCAGTTCGCGTACTCCGGCGACCGCGGCGCGGCCACGGTCTACAACACGCTCACCGACGCCCGCTTCCGCCGCGTTGCCGACGAGTTGTTCGACAGTCTTGGGTACCGCGTCCACCGCGATCCCGAGGAGCAGTGGGTCGGCATCCTCCTCGATGACGACGATCCCTCGTCGGTACCGAAGCTGAAGCTGGACGAGACCCTGGTGGTGCTGGTCCTCGGCAGCCACTGGCAGGAGGAAGCCGACCTCGGCAACCTCCTCGATCGGGCGACGGCCCTCACCACGGTCAACGTCCTGCACGAACGCTACCGGGACATGGTGCAGGCAGCGGGCAAGCCCGCAATTCCGGCCACGCGGTTCCTCGATCTGTTGCGGGAGGCCGAGGCCCGGAACCTGATCGCGGTCGGGGATCTCGACCGCGACGCCCAGGATCGTGAGGTCGAGATCCGACCGATGATCAAGCTCGTGAGCGGCTCCGACGCTCTGAACCGCCTTGAGAGTTACGTGAAGACTGAGGAGGCTTCGGTGCGCAAGCCATCGGCCGCCACCCTGATGGCTGCCCTTTCCCCTGATACGGATACCCGCCGCGAGGAGAATGCGTGATGGAGCTGCGACGCCTCACGATGGTGAACTGGCACCTCTTCGATGCTGAGGACATCCAGGTTCAGGGCAACTTCGGGATTCTCGGCGAGAACCGCTCGGGAAAGTCAACCATCCTCGACATGGTGCAGGTTGTGCTCTCCGGGGGGAGCCGCACCTACTTGCGTCTGAACGCCGTTGCGGGCGACGGTGGCAGGGGGCGTTCGTCGTCGAAACGCTCAGTGCTCGGCTACTGCCTCGGCACCCTCGGCGACGGTGAGACCCGCCGCCAGGAGGCTCTGACCTACATCGCGCTCGGCTTTGAAGACCCGGATCGGATCAGGCCACCGATCACGATCGGACTGGCCATGGAGGTCCGCAGCACGGACACCTCGGAGACGGTGCTCGGACGCTTCGTCGTGACCGGGAAGCTCCTGACCACGACCGACTTCACGGAGCACCGTCCGGACGGCCATTACACGGCGGCATGGGACGATGTGAAGGCCCGCATCATTGCGGACGTGGGTGCCGGCAGCTTCATCAATCACCGCGAGAAAGCAACTGACTTCGTGCGGGAGTATATGCGGCGGCTTGTGCCCAGCCTCCCAAACGCGGAGCAGAGCGCGGCCGCGCTGCTGAAGGCGGTTGTGAACGCCATGTCGCTGAACCAAGGGTACTCGGCGACTGAGTTCGTCCGGCGATTCATCCTTGAGGACAACCCGATCCGAATTGGCGATCTCCGCAGTTCGATCGAGACCTACCGTGGGGTGAGCGCCACAATCGTCACCATGCGACGGAAGCTCGATGCCCTGAAGGGTCTCCGAGAGCACATCACGACCTTCGCGGAGGCCCTTGACCGGAAGTCTCTTGAGGATTGGCTCGCCCGGAGAGCCCGATGGCTCGCCGCCCTTGCCGCCAACCGGGCCGTCCGCGAGGAGATCGCAGTGGCGAGGCGGCACATCGAGGCCGAGCGGGAGGGCAAGGAATTTGCCCTCGAAGGCATCCGTGAGGCCGACCAGGAGATCCAGTGTCTGATAAGCGCGATCGCGACGCACGCCGCGAAATCGGGCCGGGATCAGTGGGAGCAGAACCTGAAGCATCTCGATGAACAAAGCGCGATGGCGAGTGCAGACATCCGACGACGGCTTCAGTCAGCGGCCGCCCTTTTGCCACTCGCCAACGGAGTCCCCGAGGGCGATATCCTGAGGGCGTTTTGTGATGCGGCAGCCGCAGCGGTCCCGAACACCGACCAAGGCAAGCTCCGCGAGGCCGAACGCGCCTTTCGGGAGGTCGCTCCGGCCACTCTGGGAAGGATCGAAGCGCTCCGCCGGCAAATCTCCGCGGAGATCGTCACGCTGGAAAAGGACGTCGCCGAACTCCGACAGGCACTTGAGCAGGCCCATGAACGGGGTTCTCCCGCCTATCTCGGGAATGAGACCAGGCTCCTGATGCGCAGGCTCGAGAGCACCGGAATGGATGCGCGCCCTCTCTGCGATCTTGTCGAGATCATCGATCTTGAATGGGTAGCCGCCGCCGAGGCCCTGCTCGGACGCGATCGTGAGGCAATGTTCGTCGAGCGCCATCACATCAAGGACGCCACGGCCGTCTTCCGGGAGGGCCGACGCGACTATCGAGGTGCATCCCTGGTCAGCCTGAACAAACTCGAGGAGTTCCGCGAGGCTCCCAAGCCGGGCACGTTCCCGTCGCTGTTCAGGACGCAGGACCCGGATGCCATGGCGTTTCTCCAACGGCGCTACGGCAACGTGCGCCTCGCCAGGACGCTCGACGAGTTCAATCTACCGGGCCGCGCCCTCATGCAGGACGGCCTTTACGACGACGGACTCGTCCGCAGCCACCGGATTATCGATGCGAAGGACCATAAGATCGGGAAGGCGGCGCAGGCGGATCGGCTCCGCCACATGCAGGACGCCTTCACCGAGAAGGCAGAGAGACTGTTGAAGCTCCGGCAGGAGGAGAAAATCCTCGACCGTGCCGTGGGTGCCCTGGCGGAACTAACGCTGCATGAGAACGGGAGTTGGCTCTCGGATATGCTCCTCAGAATCCATGGCTGGACGCAGGAAAGGATCGACGTCGTCGAGAGGATCGATGCCATTAATGCCCAGGGCGATGGCGGCCTGAGGGAGCGCCTGAAGGCGCAGCAGGACTTCCAGAGGCACAAGAAGGCGGAGTTGGAGGCGATCCAGAACCGCACCATGGAATACGAGATTGCACTTCTGAGCAGCGAGCGAACCCTGAAGGCTGCGGAATCCACCGACGGATCCGAGATGAACCTAAAGCTCGCCCAGAAGCTCTACGCAGAGGAGCGCAAGCTGTTCGCCTATCGGCAGGGAGCAGCCGCATACCGCGAGCGGATGGTGGCGGCGCGGAAACGGAATGCACACGCCGTCGTTCTACCCGCCGAGGCCGCCCGCCAAGCAGCGGCGGTTCACCGGAGGGTGGCGCACGAGGCCACCGAGGCATCCGAACGGTCGCGGGATCTCAGTCACAGGGCCGAACTAGCGGCGCGGGGCGCCCTGCGCGACTACTTCAATGAGTTCGGCGTGAGCGGCCAAGTGGGTCCCGAGAGTTCGTTGCTCAACGAGGTGAAGCCTTGGATGGACCTCCTCATTGAGGACATCGAAGGCAACGAACTCCGCCGCTACGAGGACAGAGCCCACGAGGCGGCCGAGCGGGCTTCGTCTCTGTTTCGCGGCGAGTTCGTAAATGCCCTGAACATGCGCGTATCAAAGATGGAAAGGGATCTCGAAGCGCTGAACCGGAGTCTTCGTGACCACCCCTTCCACAACGAGCGCTACTCGTTTCACCGGACCGCCGAAGCCGAGTTCCAGCCCATCCTGAAGATCATCGAGATCAGCCGGATCTCGGACGATGCCATGGACATGCTGTTCAGAGCCGACGTGCCGGACGACTTTCCGCACAAGGATACGCTCAAGGCGGTCGAGCAGTTGCTGGAGGATCCGGACAAGGACTTTTCGGCCTTCGAGGATTACCGGAACTTCTACGCCTTCGAGATCCACATGGAGGATATCCACACAAAGGCCCGGACGCGCTGGGAGACGCGCCGGGGAACAGGCTCGGGTGCGGAGCAACAGGTTCCCCTCTATGTGGCTATCGGGGCATCCCTCGCCGCCGTCTACGGTAGCGGAGGGAATGCCAGAGGTCGCCCGAAGGGGATGTCCCCGGCATTGTTCGACGAGGCGTTCTCGAAGATGGATGGCAAGAACCAGCGAGCAATGATGGCCTTCTACGAGGATCTCGGGCTTCAGGTGGGTGTCGCCGCCCCGCTCGAGAAGAAGGCCGCGATCATGGGCTACATGGAAACCCTCGTAGAGGTGGACCGTATCGGGAAGCAGTCGACCACGGACGTCATCCACATTGGCCGGCGGGCCCGCGAGGAGATCCTTGCCCTAAATCCCGAGCACCTGACCGATGAGCAGATCGCCGGCCGAATGGCGGCGGAATAGGCCATGGCCCGCAAGTTTACCGACGCGGCGGCGCTACTCCATGATCTGCTCGACCGCCGGGAGGGCGGAACCGAGGCCCCGTTCGCCTATCCGGACCATGCGGCGTTCCCGACCGTGATCGCCGCAGACGCGTTCATGAAGGTCATTGCCGCTGCCGAGCGTGCGGGCTGTGTGACCCTCGCTTATGGGACCGGGCGGAGGCGTGACGAGCTCAAGCTGGTCAGGCTGACCGATGCAGATGCCCTGTATGCACACCTCGGACGCGAACCGTCCCGCGAGATGGCGGACCGTGCGCGGTCCGAAATGCTCGAAGATCTCGATGTTCATCCGTCGGTCCGCGACGCGGCCCTTGCAGCGCCGGATGCTTGGTCTCGCAAGCGGACCTGGTGCAATCTAGGGCCTGATGACGTGCGGGCTATGCGGACGGCCATCGTGCTCGCGCAGGCGATTGTGGACGGACGCCATCTCGGGCTCGACTACCGGACTTTCTCGCGCAAGGCGACGGGGAACAGCAAGGCGCTCGAGAGGTTGGAAGCCGCGGTCCTTAGACTTGTCGGGGCGGCAATCAACCTTCCTCAGGCAGCGGGCCCAAGAGCCGCGCTGGCTACCCTGGGGCTCGAACGGTTTGGCCCACCATTACTCCTCGCCGGTGCGCTCACTCTGGATGGCACCGCACTCCCGCTGTCGCTGCCATATCTCGGTCTGCCGCCAGGAGAAATCGGGCGGGTCGATTTCCACCGAGCACCAGCCTATGTCCTCACGATCGAGAACTTCGCGAGCTTCAACCGACACGTCCTTGAGGCCGACCATAACCGGACGGGACTGACCATCTATGTCGGAGGCTACCCCTCCCTCGCGACCCAGCGCGCACTCAGCGCCGTCGCAGCGGCACTTCCCGCGGAGATCCCGTTCTTCCATTGGTCCGATATCGATCCCGACGGCACCTGGATCTTCAGGACCGTCGAGCGCGCCATTGGGCGGCCACTTCGGCCGCACCTCATGTGCCGAGAGCTGGCTGATGCCTACGGCGAGAGGCCATCCCGCGCCTCACAGTTGCGTGCCGGTGAGGCTGTGGGATCGATGATCTCCGATCTGGTGGACTATCTGGCCGGGCCGGACGCCAAGGTCATGGAACAGGAGGAAGTCGATCCAAAGCTTCCCAATCCAATCGAGTCGCTTGCGGGTTAGGAGGGCCTGAATGCCTTCATTTCCTTGGAGAGAAACCAAGAGCCTTGTTGGCACCATTCAGCGCGAGACTGCATTTGAAGTTTAATAACACGAGGCCGGACGAGGCAACCTCACGCTCTGGGTTTAGGAGGAACCCACCGTCCTTTCGCAGGGCGACGGGCCCAAGCTGACCCGATTGTCAGCGAAATCGCTTACCCGTCAGATCTGTCCTGCCCTGCGGTCACCCCTCCGGCGTCTTCCAGGGCACATAGGAAATGTAGGCCAAGCGGATGAACAGCAGCGTAAGTGTCCGCTGAACGGAAATCTCTATCGCCCTTGGCTCGCCTGCGTCGGCATCATAGAGCAACTGGCAGCTCTGCCCGGACGCATCCTCCCGGGTCGCGATCCACAGCAAGTCGATCCCAACCTGGCCTGGCGTATGAGTAACCAGGTAGCCGCCGATCCGGTGAACCGGTGGAGCGTTCCAGGTCACCCGCTTCTCCCTACCCTCGCCGTCCAGTTCCACGTCACCGACCCCAGCCGCTCGCCCGCGAAAGCCGGGCCCGCGGCCCTGGAACAGGCCCGTGAACGAGAACCGCCGCCGCCGCGAGACCGGAATCAGGGCGATCAGACGCGTCGCTTCCTCGCGGGCAAAGGTCTGCCCATCCCTCGTGAGGCGATCGAGCAACGCATGCGCCTCGAGCCGCGCCTCTATCGGAAGGTCTTGATCGCTCATGCCCTTACTCATCGGTGGCCTCCCCGTCGGCGGAGCGATCCCGATCGGCGGCGGCGAACGCGTCTATCACCCACTGCGGCGTTCCCCTTTCGATCGGCAGGATGCGGATCACATCATCGTCCAGGATGAGCCTGACCGTACCAGCGCCGGCGGCTTTCATCTGCGCCAGGCGATCAGAGAGGGTATCCCACGGCAACATGAGATCGGGGACGGTGGGCTCAGCCGTCGGGTCTATGGCATGGAGAAGAATGCGCGCGTCGAGCCCGCCTTCCTCCAGAACCAGCCCATGCGAAGCCACCAGAGCGGCAAGGCGCTCATAGTAGGCACGCATCAGTTCGCCGGCCGTGAGACGCTTCAGGCCGAAGGCGAAGTCGACGTGCCTGAGGAGCGAGGCTGGAAAGCCGGCATCGACGAGAGCCTTGAGGCACTCGACATGCAAGCGGGCTGGATCCAGGTCGGTGCGGGCAATCTCTCCGATTGCGTCCTGAGCCAGCTCGGTGGTGAGGATGAACATAGCATCAGCCAGTGAACGCAGCTTGCCGGCATCGTCGATGATGTAACCATGACCCCAGATCCGCTCGAGGCGCGTGACGAGGTTCGGGTGGGCCTGATCGATATCCTGGAGCACGAACACGCCGTCAGGATTGTTCTTCAGGGCCTGCAGCAACGAGGCCCCTTCCGTTGCGGCGGGGGCCGATGAGAAGATATGGTCGATATCCTCCCCTGGAGTGCCGGCGAGCTTGTACAGGCCGCCCATGCTCTTCAGGGATCGAACGAGGCCACCGATCAGATCGAGATGGTCTTCTTCGACATTCGGGCCGGCAATGAGGAAGACGCCGGGCCGGCGCTGCAGGGGGCCGAGCGCGATGTGGCGGTAAGCCTCCACGGCGAAGACCTCGACAGCGGCATCCTGGCCGATGATTTGTCTCTTGGTGAGTGCGACGAGGCCGCGCATGACTTGTGCAGGATCTTCTTGAGGTGTGGACATGGAATAAGTCTCGATAAGGGTTGAGGATGAGTGCGGGCTGACCCACGTTGTGCGGGCCGCCCGCCGAAGGATCGACGATCTCACTCTCGTCTCAGGCGCTGCGCCGCTTCGGGCCGGCCCTGAGCGAGGCGTGAGATGTCCTTTTGGGATTTGTCTCGTCTTTCCTTCACCCGTCCGATGATCTTCCCGTCATTCTCTCCTGGGATTGTTTCACCTCTCGCGGTGTCTCACCCGGCACATGAATTGACCCCGCCGAAGGCGAGCAGCCGGTCCGATGATTGTCGGGGACATTTGGTAGTGCCTTGCTCGTTGAGATCGCCGCGATCTGTTGAGGAACGCCGCGCCGCAGACTCTCAGGGTTACAATGACCGCAGCGGCGCAATCGGTACCACCGACCTGGTGCCCGCCGGCGACATATCCAGATAAGCTCACGAAGCGCCCGAACTTCTACCATCACCAGTCGTTCTCGGTTTAGGGCCAGAGGGTTTCGGAGAACGGTCATGGGCGCTGATGACAACCCACCAAAGCGCGGCTTTGCCTCAATGAGCGAGGAAAGGCGTCGCGAGATCGCCAGCAAAGGCGGTAAAAGCGTCCCGGCTGAAAAGCGCCATTTCGCCCAGAACACGGCATCCGCCTCCCAAGCTGGCCGCAAGGGAGGCCAGAATTCACTTGGCCGCAGGAAGGATCGTCAAGGATAGGGCTACAGTCCAAGCTAACTGGACCTACCGATTGCCCGTCCCGTTAGGGCAGCATACTTACGCGAGTGGCCATGTTGTGAGAATGGAGAGCCTTGTAATGGCGCTAGAAGCTGCTCCGAGGCGGCTCCTCTCGGCACGGTGAAACCCCGCTTTACCGATTCAGAAAATGGCGGGGAAGTCGGCCAGCGTCACACAGGGTAAGGCACCTGACAGCAAGCGGACCACGCTCAATGCCGCCATATCCGACGGCTTTGCCACCGCTGCTTGAAAGCACCGTCGGAACACGCCCATCCTCATGCAAAGCGTTGATGAGCCTGCTCATTTCGCGGAGGTTTGCGCGGAAGCCTCCTCAGCACCGCCTTCACATGGTCCTTAACAGACTGTTGGCTGGGTTCAGGAGCGCTTTGCGTCGGCTGAGTCATCGCACACTCCTGCATCATGCTGTGCGTGCACGGTCAGGCAGGAATGACAATCGCTTATTCGAGAAGCATCCTCTGTGACCTAAGTCACACAATCCGCAGCTTGGGGTATTCACATCAGTCGTCATAAGGCTCAATTCATAGATGGTCGATGGAAGACGAGCCGCTCTTTCAACAGCGATTGTTCGGGCTCGTGCGATGAGGTCGGACTATCGCATGCTGCACCGGTTGACGGCGCCGCACCCTGGATCGTCCTTTCGGGATTTTACTTGCTCCGCCCTCACCCATCTGACGTCTCAGGTACCTCTGCCTACGAACGGCGAGGAAGGCGTCAGCGGGCGGAATGACGCCACTCGGCGCGGTTGAGGAAAGTGGGCCGACGAACGATGTGAACGTCCGTCAAGGGGATCGGCCACCCCGTTTGTCCATGGGTGTGTCCGCGCCCGAAGAGCGTCGATTTTTTCCCGGTTATCTTCGTGACACGGACTTGGCGGATGACCAGCGGCGTCACGAAAGTTCGGAACGAGATTTGTATCTCCAGGGCTCGTGCGTTTACGGTTATCGAAGCAAGTAAGGCTTGCCAGACACGACATCACGCACCCGGGATTGTCACGGTGCGATCGCGGACGCCGATTCTGTCACTTACCTGCCGTCTCGCCGTCAGGAGAGGATGCCGGCTGAGTATCGGCAGGTGGGTTCGTTGCGTCCTGCGCCAATGGCTCGCCAACGGGGACGACGTTGATGATCCCCTCGCCCAGCACCAGCCGCACCGTGTGAATGCCGTCGGCCTTCGCCTGCGCCAACCGGGCATCGAGCTCATCACGCGGCAACCACACATCCCCGATATCGGGCTCGATCGATGAGTCGATGGAATGAGCCAGGATCCGGCCATCGATCCCGCCTTCCTCCAGAGCAAGGCCGTGGGAGGCAATCTGTTCGGCAAAGCTGCGATGGTGCTCCAGAACGGCCTCGCCCGGCGTCATGCTCTTCAGGGCAACCACGATATCGATGCTTTTGAGGAGCGAGGCGGGGAGACCGGCATCAAGCAGTGCCTTGAGGCACTGCACATGCAGCCGGTCGGGATCCGCCTCGCTGCGAGCGATCTGTCCAATCTGCTCCTGCGCCGCCTCGGTGGTCAGGACGAAGATCGCGTCGGCCAGGGAAATCCTTTCGCCACCTTCACCGTCAATGAAGCCCTGGCTCCAGGCGGTCATAATGGTCTTGACGAGGTTGGGATGGGCCTTGTCGATATCCTGAAGGACGAACACGGTGTGAGGGTTATCCTTTACCGTGCGCAGCAGAGAGCGTACTTCTGTTCCGCCGGCGATGGGTGCAAAAATATGGGCCAGATCTTCTCCTTGGGTAGAGGCCAGTTCATACAGTCCACCACCACTCTTGAAAGAGGCGGCAAGGCCCGACGGCAGGCCTAGATGGTCGCCGTCGCTATTCGGGCCAGCAACAAGAAAGATACCGGGCCTGCGTTGCAGCGGGCTGAGGGCGAGGTGCCGGCAGATCTCTGTCGCAAAGGCCGTGACGGTGGCATCCTGGCCGATGAGGCGCTTACGGGTCTGGGTGACGAGCTCGCGCATGGCCTCGTCCTGAGTGAGGGAGCGTATCGACATGAAGTGTGTCTTTCGGAGGAAGGGTTGATAGGAGTGTGGCTGGCACTGCTGACTTGAGGGCCAGCCCTTAGTAGAAGGCGACGATGTCAAGCTTGCCCGGAGCCGAAACGCTCTGTTTCGGCGTTGAGCGAAGCATGAGTTGTCCTTTTTGGGATTTGCCTCGTCTTGTCCTTCAGCAGTCTGACCCTCTTCCCATCCTTATTCCTTGGGATTGTAACTTCTGGGGTCTTCTCCCACTCTCCACGGAAGACATCAGCGCCAGGATTGATGATGGCGCGTCGCGGCCTTCAATGAAGGCGTTGGACAAATACTGATTGTTTACCTTGACCGGGCATCATGTGGTTCATCGGGCGCGTGGCGTACCAGCCCGTGTCAACGCGGTGTTGCAACCGGCATCGCATGTGCCCCGGCTGAGACGTCTCTTGGCCGGGGCACGCTATTCAATCGGTGATTGGACGATAGCCCTCGCCTGCCCGATACGGTCACCGAACATAATAAGCCTGTAAATGGCCCGCAATTGGCGCTCTGGACTCGGCAACCACGACGCTGCTGGCGGGAAGTCAGCCGTCCAGGGCCTAAATTGCCGTGTTTGCTGCGGCTTGGATCTTAACTCTCGTTGGCCCTTGCTGCAACACGTCACCAAGTCCAAGGAGACGTCGCAATCTTCAGGTAGAGCGATCCATTAATAGAGTTCGAACTTCAAAGAATATATCAAGCCTAACGGAGAAAATTTCGTGTAACGACCCTTTTGACAAGACATCTGCTGCTGGCCCGAAGTGTGGCAGTATGGATCCGCGTCATCTGCAAACTCCTCGGCTCCCCGCTGACCGGCGTCCGACGCGTTGCGTTCAAGGTTGTTGAGGCCTTTAGGACAAGACTTGAAATTGAACTCCCTTCACTCGCCTCCAGCTCGCCTGTGGATGACAGGCGGTGTACCTCTCGCACGGCAGAGGGAAAGCGACCTACCGATCCGGCATGATCGCATGTGAGCCCGCCTGCCTCAAGGTATGGGTAAGCGCGTCGGTCATCTGTTCCAGCACCTCGCGGTTGACGTTCTCCGCCGTGTCGCAGGCCTTGTGATAGCAGGGGTCGAAGGGCTGGCCGGCGCTTCCACCGAACCGGACGGCGTGGTCTTCGCTCTTGGTGCTGCCGGCGCCGGTGAAGAGGCCGAGCGTCGGGATGCCCCTCGCCGCGAAGGCAGCATCGTCCGAGCCGTAGCCGCGTTCGTTCCGGGTCCGCTCGTCCATGGGCAGATTTCGGGCGGCGAAGTATTCCGCGAAGGATTGAGCGAGACCGGCTGTGGCGCTCGTGCGGCCCTCCGGCTGGGTCATCTGGATGAAGCGCCCGAAATTGGGCGAGCCCACCATGTCCAGGTTGATGTAGAGACCGATGCGGCGGCGCTCGTTCTCGGACAACGCATTCAGGTGATGCCGCGAGCCGACGAGGCCGCGCTCCTCCGCACCCCAGAAGGCGAAGTGGATGGGCGTGTCAGGCTCAGGCTCCTTTGCGAGGCGCAGGGCCGTTTCCAGTACGGCCGCCGCGCCGCTGGCATTGTCGTTCATGCCGGGCCCTTCGGACACGCCGTCGAGATGGGCGCCGACAACGATGGCAGCGCCGTTCGCCTCGGCACGCTCGGTGATGACATTGCGGGTCGAGCGGGTGCCCGTCTCGACCTCGACCGCCAGGCGCACCCGGTTGCGTGCGGGATCGCGGGAGGCCTCCGCAAGCCGTCGGCCCACCTCTGTGGTCACACCGAGGACCGGGATTGTGGCCTGCGTCTCCAAGCGGCCACCGAAGATCCCGGTCTGGTCGCCTGTTCCCTGGTTCATGATGATGAGGCCTGCGGCGCCGGCGGCTTTCGCCTGCTCGGCCTTGCTCTGGAACGGGCAGGTCCCACGCCGCACGAGAGCAATGTTGCCCGGCGTGAACCCGGCAAAGTCCTCGCGCTCGCAGCCGCTCGTGGAGGCCTGAAGGGGCTCATTCTCCAGGCCAAGATCGACGCCTTGGACCGGCGCCGTCACGGCGCCGGAGCCCGAGTTCACCAGCGTGCGCAGAGCTTCCCGGGGCAGCGCGACGGGATCCGGTCCCTCCGCTCCGGCGATGAGGGCCAGCGGATGGCGCTCCTCGAAAAACGGGAAGGTGAACTCCTCAAACCGCACCGTATAGCCGGCGGCGCGAAGCTGGTCAGCCACATACTCGGCGGATCGATCATAGCCCGCGCCGCCGGCGGCGCGATTTCCTTGGTTGGCCGTCGCGATGCTCTGCAGCGCCTGGACGTGGCGAAACGGATTGCTCTGAGTGTCAGTTGCGGGTAAGCCGACGTCGGCGCGCGAGACGACAGTTCCGGTCAGCAGGACAGCAGTGGCGAAGACCGCTCGACAGGTATTCGGGAGCAAACGGGGCACGCGGTTCTCATGTTCTGGCCGCACGGATTGGTGCGTCCAAGGGAGATCGGCCTTTCATGGCCGGCAACAAGTGCGGCAGGCTGTACACTCACACAGACGTGAGAGATGATCGGTGGCTACACGAGTAGATCCAGGGAGAAGCTAATGGGATGGACCGGCCGTGCTTACCGGCGCACCCTTCATCAGGGGCGCCCAGCACGAGGATTTGAGCCATGCCCAAAGCTCCGCTTCAGCAAGTTGCCACCCTTGGCATCGACATCGGC